>JASFPY010000176.1:0-5538 GCA_050115755.1 Desulfobacteraceae bacterium
GGAGCAGCTTTTACTTTTTAGAACGCCGGCTGCAGCGAGCAGCTGGGCACCGTGGCAAATGGCGGCAATAGGCTTTTGGGTTTCGGCAAAATGCTGCACAATCTTTAAAACCGAATCATTAAGGCGAATATATTCCGGAGCACGTCCTCCGGGAATAACGAGCGCATCATAATCATCTGCTTTGATTTCATCAAAGCTGGCATTGAGGGCAAAATTATGCCCCGGTTTTTCACTATATGTCTGATCTCCTTCAAAATCGTGCACAGCGGTTCTGACGGTTTCACCCGCTTTTTTGTCGGGGCAAACCGCATGCACCGTGTGACCGACCATCTGCAATGCCTGAAACGGCACCATGATTTCATAATCTTCGACAAAATCCCCTGCCAACAGCAATATTTTTTTGGCTGCCATTTTTCCTCCTTTCCGGCCGGGCATAAATGCCCGGTGTCCGTGGTTGGTTGTCAGTTATCGATGGTCTGTCAACTAGAAATGAAAATGTATTGCCCGAATTCAGAGCTTTCAACGGACCACGAACAACTGACAACTGATATGTTATCATTTTGCCTTTCGGAATGAACAACAAAAAGCACCGGCTCATCTTTCTGGGGCAAATAGGCCCGACGCAAAGGGCCTTTGACCCGTTCAATTTTTAACCTGGACATGTAGGCAAAGTCTTCGCTAATGGTGCCTCCTTTTTGATTGTTCAGATTGAAACGATTAGTTAATGTTTTCTAAGTTTTCTTTTCGTGCTCGTCGTCGTGCTCGTCCTCGTAATCGTTTAGCGAAAAAGCCCGAGGACGAGGACCGCTGCGCTGAGTACGAGTAAGAAAGCTAAAATCGAACCCCGTTGCCAAATAGCTTGGTCATAATGCGGGTATCTTCCACTTAGCAACAACAAAAATTACCCGCCGCTGTTGAGCCGATTATCAATAGTGCGCGCCGCAAGGATACCACTGGCGGAAGCCTGGATCAATCCCCGGGTGATGCCGGCCCCATCACCGATGGCAAACAGGTTCTGCACACCGGTTTCCAATTCCGAAGATAATTCAATACGGTTGGAATAAAATTTTACTTCAACGCCGTAGAGAAGTGTATGACGCGAATAGACACCCGGCGCTATTTTCTCGAGGGCCCGGAGCATTTCGATAATGCTTTGAAGGTGACGGTATGGAAATACGAAACTTAAATCACCGGGAGTAGCCTCAGGAAGCGTTGGCCGCGTCAGACAGCGATTGATGCGTTCAGGCGTGCTGCGCCTTCCGGCCAGCAGATCCCCCAGCCGCTGAACAATGGGCCCATTGCCCAATAGGTTCGCCAGCCTGGCAATATAAAGTCCGTAACCAATGGGGTCGTCAAAGGGCTCAGTAAATGCGCTGCTCACCAAAATGGCGAAATTGGTATTTTCACTTTTTTTCCTGGCATAGCTGTGGCCGTTGACTGTAACGACCTCCCTGGTTTTTTCAATAACAACCTCGCCATAAGGATTCATACAGAAGGTGCGCACTTTTTCATCGAATGTTTTAGAATAATAAATCAGCTTTGATTCGTAGATAATATCGGTGATTTCCTTTAAAACCGCGGCCGGCAGCTCTACCCGAACACCGATGTCCACCGGGCTGGCCTGAGTTTTAAGTCCCAGGGCTTCTGCTTCCTTTTTCATCCAGCCGGCTCCCGAGCGCCCCGGTGCGGCAACAACGAATTGGCTGGTAAGGGTCTCACCGTTTTCCAATCTGACACCCTGGATCCGGCCGTTTTCGGCCAAAAGACTTTCAACCGCACAGCACGTTCGGGTTTCGACGCGATTCACCATGGATTGGCGCAATCGATCTAAAACCATCGGACAGTTCTCTGTTCCAATATGTCGAATGCGTGATGGAATTAAGTCCAGATTGGCTAAGCGGGCCCGGTCGGCCAGGGCTTCCAGTTTCGGTGATGCCTCGCCGAATACAACTTCAGGTGCACCATGTTTTACCCAGATTTCATCTGATGTTTGCAGGATCTGATTAAGCGAATCCGGCTCCAGATACTCCCCCAGCAGCCCACCAACCTCGGGCGATAACGTCAACTTGCCGTCGCTATAGGCACCGGCCCCACCCCATCCGCAAAGCATATCATTAGAGTTGCGGCGTTTGCGTTCAGTGAGATCTTTGCCGAGTTCAAGCAAAAGAATCGGTTTAATTCCCTTATCGGCCAGGGTTAAAGCCGAGAAAATCCCCGCGGGCCCTGCCCCAACGATGATGACTTTGTAGTCCATGGGTTCCTCACAATTCAATTAAGCTTTTATGTAAAACTACCACGAAAGCACGAAAGAATAGAAACACGAAAAACCAAAAAATAAAATTTCGTGCTTTCTATATTTCGTGTTTTCGTGGTTAACATTGCTTCCCTAAACCTACGAAAAACAGATAGAGCAAATGATTAGAGTGCCTGATAAACATCGATGAGCCGGTCTACCAGGTCGGAAAAATACTGAATTGCCCGTTGAATCGGTTCCGGAGACTGCATATCAACGCCGGCCTCAACAAGTTCATCCAACGGAAATTTGCTGCCGCCCAATTTTAAAAAATTTAAATATGCCCCTGCGGCGGATGTGCCTTCATTAACAACTTTGTCAGCAAGCGCAATAGCCGCAGAGATTCCGGTTGCATATTTATAGACGTAAAAAGCAGAATAGAAATGCGGAATTCTCAAACATTCCAGACTTAACACCGGGTCCAGGGTCAATGTATTGCTAAAATAGGTTTCCAGCAGTTCCCGGTATGTGTCCGTTATGACATCAAGGGTTAGCGGTGCATTTTCTTCAACGATACGGTGGGTGATATTTTCAAATTCAGCGAACATGGTTTGCCGAAAAAGCGTGGCGCGTATATTGTCGATTTCCCGGTTCAGAATGTATGCCGTTTTGGCAGGATCGTTTTTGTAATAATCCAGCAGGTAGCGGCTCAGCAAGTTTTCATTAAAAGTAGAGGCCACCTCGGCGACAAAGATCGTGTAGTCATGATTCACATAAGGCTGATGCGTATTGGAATAAAACGAATGCATGGAGTGGCCGCCTTCATGCAAAAGCGTATAAACGCTGTTGATATTCCGCGATTCATAATTCAACAGAATATAGGGCGGTGAATCGTAGCTCCCCGCAGAATAGGCACCACTTCGTTTTCCCCGGTTTTCATAACGGTCAACCCATCCACCGAGCAGACCTTCCTGTAATACCCTTATATAATCATCACCCAGCGGGCGCATGGCCTGAATGCTCATATCGACCGCCTCCTCGTAAGGGATGTCAAAACTGACATCACTGACGATCGGCACATAGGTATCATAAAAGTGAAGGTCCGCTAAAGCAAGTGCCCTTTTACGAAAATTCAGGTATTTGAAATGCGGTGCCAGATTGCGTTTCACCGTTTCGATAAGGTTGTCGTAAACATTCTCCGGAATCCGGTCGGCAAACAATGCGGATGCCCTGCAATTGTCAAAATGACGAACCCTGGAATAAAACAGGTCTTTCTTTATGGCATGCAACAGGGTCGCTGCCAGGGCATGCTTGTGGTTTTCATAAGCCTGATAATATTGAAAAAAGGATTTCCGGCGGATACCCCTGTTCGGGTTGATCAAAAAGGTGCTAAAATTTCCATGACTCAATTCGATCTCTTTTCCGTTTTCATCTTCAATGCTGCCAAAATCCAGATCAACATTGTCCAGTTGCCCGAATACCTGAGCCGGTGCATTGGCCATTTCCTGGCTCATGGCCAGGATGTGCTCGACTGTTTCGCTGCGGGTGTGAGGTTTGAAACGCCGGATTTTTTCAAGAAAAAATTTATATTCGTCAATTGAATCATCGGCCAGAAATGAATTCATTTGATCGTCCGGTATCGATTGAATCTCAGGGGTCATGAAGCTTGCCGATTCCGAAGCCCGGTTATGTAAACTCACAGCGCGCTGGTGAAGCCCGAGGTAAAATTGATTTGATTTATCTCCATCGCTTTTTAATTGGGCATATGTATAAATTCTTTCTATTTTGCGGGTCAGTGACAGATGAAAATCAATGGCCTCTTTAAAAACGCTAAGCGAATCCTTCAATCGACCCTTATAGCCCGCATATAAATCTATGCGGCTTTCAACCTCGGCAACCATTTTTTCCCAATCTTCATCTTCACGAAATAACGGCTTCAGGTCCCATTTGTGATCATCGGGGATATCTTTCCGCTCGGGAATTGTCTGCCGGGTCATTTCAGATTTCCTTTCGCGCAAATAAAATCAAGGTTTTTGCAGCCCATTTTTCGGTGAGAATAACACTACCAGGGTAAAAATTAAATGGGTTTTATTTCTTAAAAAATACCGCCCCCCCTTAAACTTTTGACAATTTCAAGTAAATTCAATATAATTGTATGAAAATATACATATTTTTTCTGACCCTTCATCCAATTAGGAAAGTGGGACCAAAAGCCTTAAAATTGAACTATCGCTCGGCCGAGCGATTCAGTCGAGACTATGAGCTGCTAAAAAGCGGACGGATATTTCTGCCATCCAAAACCCTTCTTCCCTTAGAAACCCCCCTGACTTTAAATTTCACCGTTCCCGGAATCGACAAGGTATTCACCGTCGAAGGAGTGGTTGCAAAAACCATCGATAAGCAGGCGGCCTCTATACTCAAAAGACCGACTGGAATGGTGATTGAGGTGGCAGGTGGACCGGATTCGATTCTAAATCAACTGAAAGTGGCGTTGCGCACGCATCCGGACTATCAGGCGTTGCTGGGATTGACGCCACCGGCACAATCAGCTCCACCTCCGCCGAATCAGGAAGCCGCTCAGGAGCTACTTTCCTATGGAAATCAGCAGGCGCCTGGCGCATCCGGTGAGCCCCGTGTCGATGCGCAGCCGGCTTTAAAGCAAGACGATCGCGATTTGCATGACCTTGATGAAGCTGTTTCGGAAGACGGCGGCGAGGCCAAACTGTCTCTGGATTGGCTCCGCAAGGCGGTTGCACAGGAAGCGACAGTCAAAGAGGATGTGCCGCCGCTTGAACTTAAAGTTGCACCGACCACTGAAAAAAAGGATTTAACCCCAGAAGAACGAAAAAAGGTAAAGCCCTCCGGCGAGTTTCTCATGGACCTGACCAAAGCAATGCTGCGAAGCGGCTATTATGCTGCGGATCATCCCGGTTCTGAAGGGGCCAAGAAGGGATTATATGAAAAGTTTCAAACCTGCCTGGGTGAATCCAGGCAGATCGAGATCATCAAGCAAGAAACCCGCGAAGCAGTCAATATCCTGATCAGCGGAATTTTAGTGGAACCGGTTAATGTGCGAACACTCGTCGGGGCGGGTATGGCGGAATTGTTCCTTCCCAAACTGACAGAATATTTCAAGCGCAAAGCGCTTGTCAGCCTTGCCATGAAAAATGATATCACCTCGGAGCATTTCGAAAGCTTTGTGGATATCATGAGCGATCCTAAGGCCGACAGTGGTCAGGGCACTAAAATCGGCCAGTTGCTGTCCACAGCTCTGGCTGATAACGGAATCACCGAAATATCCACGG
>JASFPY010000177.1:0-5535 GCA_050115755.1 Desulfobacteraceae bacterium
GCAACGACTTTACCACCATCAAACAAATCTTTGACCAGTTGCACCATTTTGGGGTATCTTCGCATGATGTCCGGGGCATATCCGCCGGGTATGACCATGCCGTCAAAATCATCGGCTGAAACTTGCGCGATGCTCACATCCACCTTCACCTCGGTACCGGGCTTTCCTGTATACGTGTCGGCGCTGCCCGAGCCCACCACGGTCACATCGGCACCGGCCTCTTTCAACCGGTAATACGGATACCAGAATTCAAACGTATTAAACAATGACTCCACCGGAATCACAACTTTCTTGCCCTGAAGTTCCATCGTCTGCTCCTTTTTCTTTAAAATGTTCCATTGTCAAACTCGATTCAATTATATACATTTTTGTATGGTTGTCCACCGTTAAAGGCATTCATTTTTGTTTGAAGCACACGAATAAATTCGGATGCGGAAATCAATTTATTGTGCTGATATATAGAAGAATACACCATAAAATGTGTTTTCACGTGAAACTTGAGCCATTGTTTTGCAGTCATAATTAAGATAAAGTAGATAGGATTCCCGGCCGAAAAAATAACCCTGAGCGGATGTTTGAATTTCAATGACGCGATGATTCGCATAACCGACACATTATTTATTGATGAAAATGAAATCCAGCTGGATTTTATACGTTCATCCGGACCGGGCGGCCAAAATGTGAATAAAGTCGCCACTGCGGTTCAATTGCGGTTCGACGTGCAACAATCGGGCTCCCTATCTGCTGAAATTCGAGATCGCCTGATTCGCATTGCCGGCAAAAAAATGACTGAAGACGGCATCCTGATTATAAAGGCCCAACGTTTCAGAAGCCAGGACAAAAACCGCAAAGATGCCATCGGCCGCCTGATAGAACTAATCCGCCGGGCCACCGTTACACCCAAATCCCGGCGCAAAACCCGGCCATCTGCAGCAGCTGTGGAACGCCGCCTATCAAATAAAAAAAAACGCAGTCAAATTAAGCGTCGCCGCCGCGGGGTTGAGCTCTCTGACGATCACTAGATGTTCAGCTTCCAGGCGCTTCAACCCGAATGACAAATGTCATTCGACAAACGAGGGCCTTGACACCGACCCTATTCATCCCGTAATAGTCAACTTTCTTTAGATAGATGAGGGGATCGGGAGTTTTACATCCCGAAATGGCCTGGCAGATGAAACCGATATCCTGGCAAGATTTTGAAAATGTTGAATTGCGTGCCGGTACGATCAACCGGGTGGAAGATTTTCCTGAGGCCAAAGTACCGGCGTATAAGCTCTGGGCGGATTTTGGTGAATTTGGTATTCTGAAATCCAGCGCCCAGATTACCAAGCTTTATACCAAGTCGGAGCTTCTCGGGCGCCAGATCATTGGCGTCATCAATTTCCCGCCGAAACAGATCGGAACGTTTATGTCGCAATTTCTGGTAACCGGATTTATACTCGAGAAAGGCGAAGTCGTGCTGGCGCAACCGCAGCGCCGGGTTCCCAACGGCACTAAACTCGCATAGTACATGACCATAAAATTAGAATATCAAAATAGCTATCATATCGGGGTAATTTCCGACACCCACGGACGCATACCTTCCGGCGTGGCACAAGCCTTTAAAAATGTCGACCTTATAATTCATGCCGGCGATATCGGCGACCAGGCGGTATTGGATCAGCTGTCAAAAATTGCCCCGGTTGCGGCTGTTCGGGGAAACATGGATTTCGGTAAATGGGCCGGACAACTTCCAGAAACAGAAGTTGTTGAAATCGGTCAAACCGTTTTGTATGTACTTCACATCGTAAACCGACTGGATATTGAACCGGAAAAATTGGGGTATAAAGTCGTTATCAGCGGTCATACGCACCGTCCCGATGTATTTGAAGAGAACGGCGTGACCTTTATCAATCCGGGAAGTGCGTCCTATCCAAAGTCCGGCCAGCCGGGTTCCGTGGCTTTGATTCAAATTAAGCAAGATCACCTGGACTCAAAATTCATTGATTTGAAGAACTGATACCATCGGAAAGGAGAATTTTGCTATGGGGGGGCTGTTTGGCTGCGCGTCAAAAAATGACTGCTTGAATGATCTTTTTTACGGCACTGACTATCATTCCCATCTCGGAACCAAACGAGGGGGCTTGGCGGTGCAAAACTCAAAAGTCTTTTCACGCTCGATTCACAACATTGAAAATGACTATTTCAGATCCAAATTCGAAGCGGACCTTCCCAACTTGCACGGCAACAAGGGCATTGGCGTTATCAGCGATCATGACTCCCAGCCGCTGATTATCGGTTCTCATCTGGGTGCTTTTGCGATCGTAACGGTTAGCAAAATAAACAACATCGAGGAATTGACCGCCGACGCACTCAAACACAAACTGCACTTTTCAGAAATGAGTAGCGGCGAAACGAGTCCGACCGAATTGGTTGCCATGTTAATCTGCGAAAAGGAATCCTTCGAAGCCGGCATCCAGTATGCCCAGGAGGCCATCAAAGGCTCCTGCTCGATGCTCCTGCTAACTGAAAACGGCATTTATGCAGCGCGGGACAAACTGGGTCGCACACCGGTCGTCATCGGCAAAAAGGACGGGGCATATGCAGCCGCCTCGGAATCGTGTGCCTTTCCCAATTTAGGATATGAAATTGAAAAATACCTCGGTCCTGGCGAAATTGTTTTCATTTCGGCCGCCGGCTGCGATCAAAGAAAGCCGCCGCAGGAGCAGATGCAGATATGTTCATTTTTATGGGTCTATTACGGATATCCGGCGACCAGTTATGAAGGCATCAATGTGGAGGCCACCCGAAATCGATGCGGCAAAGCCCTAGCCCAAAATGACAGTGTCGATATCGACTTTGTCGCGGGTATCCCGGATTCCGGTATCGGACACGCCATCGGATACGCAAACGAGAAGAATATCCCGTATATCAGGCCCTTTGTTAAGTACACGCCGACCTGGCCCCGCAGCTTTATGCCCCAGATCCAGAGCACAAGGGATCTTGTGGCTAAAATGAAACTCATTCCGGTGAAGGAATTGATCGAGGGCAAAAGAATCCTTTTTTGCGAGGACTCCATTGTGCGCGGCACCCAGCTGCAAGACACCATTCAAATTTTATACGAATACGGGGCCACGGAGGTCCACATGCGTCCCGCCTGCCCGACCCTTATTTATCCCTGCGATTTTTTAAATTTTTCAACTTCACAATCAACGCTCGATCTGGCCGGCCGCAAAGCCATCGCTGAAATAGAAGGTACAGATGATAAGCCTTTAGCCGAATATGCGGCGGCAGGATCACAAAAAAATCATGACATGGTGGATAATATCCGACAGCGACTAAAACTGACTTCCCTACAGTACCAGAAATTGGAAGACCTGGTTACGGCCATCGGGTTGCCAAAAGAAAAGTTATGCACGCATTGCTGGGATGGCAGCAGTTATTTCTAGATTGTGTCCAACAAATATGTTATAAAATCTATGCGGAATATTTTAGTTCTGTTGAGCTCTTTAAATAACACAATGTCTATGGTTTCGGGTGTCATTAAAATAGCTGGAAGGCTGGAAAGCTTGGATGCTTGAAGGCTCAAAGGCTTCATCGCTTCCGGCCTCCCGGCTTCCCAGCCTTCCAGCCTCCAAGCTATGAGCCAATTGCCCGACACCTGAAACCTAAATTAAGACGGATTAAAAATGCTAAAATCAATCCGTGTTTTGGAAATTACTTGTGAGAGGTAATACTATTAAAGATGCTTTATGATGACAAGCGAGCGCTGCGAATCAATTGACCGCAGTCCGTATGTTTCGATTTCCAGAGAATATTGATTTTCGGCCACATCTGAACACACCGTATCCAATTCCTTCGCATCGACCTGCCCTTTCATCGCAATAATCGTACCGTGCTTTGCCAGCAGCGGCAGGGCACTTTTCACAAACGTCGACAGATCCGCCAGCGCCCGGCTAATAATGACATCAAAAGAAGCTGCATACCCAGGATCCTTCAGGAGGATTTCGGGACGTATTTGCCGGGCTTCAATATTCTCAAGACCGAGGGTCCGCAGCACATGTTTTAGGAAATTGATCTTTTTGCGAACCCCGTCGATCAGGAGGGCGGAAATCGTCGGTATAAAAATTTTGAGAGGGAGGCCGGGGAAACCGCCGCCGGAGCCGATGTCAAGCAATCTGGCTTTGTCGGGAATGAATCCGGCCGGTGCCAGAGAGTCTAAAAAATGCTTGAAGGCGATCTCCCGGGGATCTGTAATCGCGGTCAGATTAATTTTACGGTTCCAGTTGATCAACTCGGAAGCGTGGATGGAAAATAGACCGGTGACCGCTTCATCGATCTCAATGCCCAGCTTGCGGGCACCGTCAATAATGAGCCTGTGCCATTCCTTCGAACCAATTTCCATGAAAAAGTTGAAATTAATGATTTGAGGGGAAATTCTGCCAAGTCATCAAAAGGCAGCAAACAACTTGCTTAACTCTTTTGGCTGAACCGCAGAACATCGAATCCGCCGGAGGCGGAAATGTCGAATGAAAAAGTTCATTAGATTTTGAATACTTCGACATTCATTACGCTCTGTTCGATATTCGATATTCAACCCTGAACCCTTAACCTTGAACCCTTTTTTAATTAATACAGACCCGCCGTACCTCGGCCATATCGGTGAGCCCCTTGAAGACTTTCATGATACCATCCTGTCTCAGCGTTGACATACCTTCTTTCATTGCCTGGGCAAATAGCAATTCCGTATTGGCCTGCTTTTTGATCATTAATTTAATTTTGGGAGTTCCTTCCATGAGTTCATGAATGCCCATCCGGCCGCGGTAACCGGTATTGGAGCAGGATTCGCACCCGACGGCCCGAAACAATGTCTGATCCGGGTTATATTCGATGCCGGTTTGCGCCCAGTATTTTTCACCAAAATCCGTGTAAATCATTTCAAACTCATCTTTGGTCAAGGGATATTCTTCCATGCAGTCTTTGCACAGGCGTCGCGTCAGCCGCTGGGCCAGCACACCAAGAAAGGCATCAGAAAAATTGAGTGGATTCAAACCCATGTCCAGCAGCCGGGTGATGGTTTCGGGCGCACTGTTGGTGTGCAGGGTTGAAAATACCAGATGGCCGGTCAAAGAAGCTTCAATGCCGATAGAGGCAGTCTCCTCATCGCGCATTTCACCGATCATGATGACGTCCGGGTCCGCTCGCAGGAAGGCCCGCATCACCCTTGCAAAATCCAGTCCGATTTTAGGTCTCACCTCCACCTGACGCAGCCCGCCCTGGGTGATTTCAATCGGGTCTTCAGCCGTCCAGATCTTGATGCCCGGTTTATTGATGTAACCCAGAATGGCATGCAGGGAGGTGGTTTTACCCGAACCGGTGGGACCCACTGCTAAAATGAGGCCATAAGGTTTGGCGATGATGCGCTTCATCACTCTGGTGTTGCGGTCGGTCATGCCCATATCGCCGAGTTCCATCGCACCGGCCGCAGCCAGAATTCGGAGAACGACATCTTCGAATCCGCCCTGGGTCGGCAGGGTGGCCACACGCAATTCAAAG
>JASFPY010000178.1:0-5531 GCA_050115755.1 Desulfobacteraceae bacterium
GGTTTAAAGCTGGTGATCGATGACTTTGGGACCGGCTATTCGTCCTTGAGTTATCTGCAGCGCCTGCCCATTGATACCCTCAAGGTCGACCGCAGCTTTGTCTCAAGAATAACATCTGAGCCGGATGGCAACCGCAATATTGTCGAGGCGATTATATCGCTGGCCCATCGTCTGGAAATGATCGTGGTAGCCGAAGGGGTGGAAACCGAGGAGCAGTTTGCTATTCTCCTGGAAATGAATTGCCAGTTTGGCCAGGGCTATCTGTTTGCAAAGCCGCTGAACAAGCCCAAAGTCGATGAACTGATTGAAGACATCATAAAACTTTCTCAAGAAAAACCGGGGGCCAAATTCACCTTGCCGGCAATGCTGTCAAATTAGCCCTATCTTATCCTGATTAAACAACGATGATATAATCAAAGCAGCGCTTGACGATTTCCGTAGCCTGGAGTAATGGAGTGGTGGAGTAATAGAGTAATGGGAACCTCATGCAGAATTAACCGTTTAACAAAATAATCATTTTTTCTGATCCAATACGCCAACATTCCAGTACTCCACTACTCCAATTTCTTGGAATTTTTAGCTAAACCTTAAAAAGAAGACTTCATGAATCCAGAGACATTTTCAATGGAACAGCTGGCCGGCCAGCGTCTGATGGTCGGTTTTGAGGGAAAGCAGCTTAACGCACAATTAAAACTTCTCATCCGGGATATGAAGATTGGCGGGATTATACTCTTTTCGCAAAATGTCGAAACGCCCGGTCAGGTCAAAAAGCTGTGCGGAGCGGTGCAAGAATATGCGGCTGTCATCGGGCAGCCGCCGTTGTTGATCGCCATTGATCAGGAAGGCGGTGAGGTTGCAAGGCTAAAAGAACCATTTACGCAGTTTCCAGGAAATCCTGCCATGAAGGGCGTTGCAGATGCCGTTTATTTTGCCCGGACAACAGCGGCCGAATTGGCTGAAGCCGGTATTAACATGAATCTCGCCCCTGTCATGGATGTCGCTCCTGATGACATCACCAGCATTATGGCCGGCAGGTCATTTGGCCAGGACCCCCTCTGGGTCTCTAAACTGGGCCTGACGATAATTTCGCAGTTGCAGCAAAACAACATCATTGCCGTGGCAAAACACTTTCCCGGCATTGGCCGGACCGTCGCCGATTCCCACATTGATCTCCCGTCCTGTGAGTACGACCTGGCCGAATTGGAATCCTTTGATCTTATACCCTTCGCAGATAGTATCAAGCAGGATGTCGCCGGCATTATGCTGTCCCATGTGATATATAAGAAAATTGACCCCCGATGGCCGGCCAGTTTATCGCAACGCATTGCTCTGAAACTATTGCGGGAGCGCATGCGGTTTTCGGGAATTTCGATGACCGACGATCTGGACATGGGAGCCATTCAAAAACATTACGATATTAAAACAGTCATTCGGCAAATCCTTCAGGCCGGCATCGACATGACCTTGATCTGCCATCAGGGCCCCCGTATTGAGATCGCCTATAAAGAGATCTTGAAGCATCTGCGAGGCTCTGCTGAAATAGAAGCATTGGGCATCGAATCGGTCAAAAAAATTATGGCCCTCAAAGAGAAGTATTTAGGTGCCTAATATTAATTTTTACCCATTTTGCAGGAATATTTTTTACCACGAAGAACACGAAGTTTAAAAAGCGTTACCATAGTCTTCTTTGAATATCGTTCTCCGTGATCTTCGTGCACTTCGTGGTTTTTTCATTTTTTGGGTAGGGCAGATCGATTTGATCAAGGCTTTGTTCGGGAGAAGACATCATCGGTCAGCTTCGCATCAATTCCTGCTTTTAAATAGTGATAGCCTGCCGCCGCAATCATCGCTGCATTATCACCGCATAGCTTGACGGAAGGAATGTGGACCCTCAGGCCTCGGGCTTCGGCATCGCATCGGACTTTGTGCCTTAAACCACTGTTGGCGGCGACGCCGCCAACAACAGCGATATGCTCACATCCCTTCTTTAATGCGGCATTGATCAATTTATAGGCCAGCACCTCAACCACAGCCGCCTGAAATCCGGCCGCGATATCTGCCAGTCGGGTTTTATAATCGGATTGATGCCTGCCGACATAATGGCTAACCGCAGTTTTGATCCCACTAAAACTAAAATCAAAGTCGGATTTATTCAGATACGGACGTGTAAAGGCGATTTTATCGGGGTTACCTTCTTTTGAAAGCCTATCAATGACCCTGCCGCCCGGATATCCCAGGCCGAGTAATTTTGCAACCTTGTCAAAGGCCTCCCCGGCGGCGTCATCGCGAGTCTGCCCCATCAGTTCAGCATCCGTGTGGGAGGTTACATAATAAATGCCGGTGTGGCCGCCCGATACCAGTAATGCGACAAAGGGAAATGGCGGCGCCTGCGGTTCCAGAAAAACCGAGTTGATATGACCCTCCAGATGATTCACTCCCACCAGCGGGATGCCCAGGGCATAGGCGTAAGCTTTAGCAAATGAAAAACCCACCAATAATGCCCCGACCAGTCCCGGTCCGCGGGTTGCTGCAATTGCGTCTAGCTGGCTCGTTTTTATCCCGGAATCCCTGGCAGCCTCTGCAACCACGGGGACAATGGCTTCAATGTGTTTTCGAGAGGCCAGCTCAGGAACGACGCCACCGTAACGATGATGGACTTCGATTTGAGAAGAAACCTTTGAAGACAGAACCGCGGTTCCATCCTGAACAACGGCCGCAGCGGTTTCATCGCAAGATGTTTCTATTCCTAAAATATACAATCGTTTAATTTTTCTTTATTGATACTCTCCGAGTATCGGCCTTACCACCGACTCAGCCTTTGCATAATACGCCGGCCGCCTGCCCTTTAGCAATCCAATCAGAAAACCGGCATATTTTGTTAATCACACGCGTCCAAATTGACGGATTGGGGCGTTGTTCGTTTTTATTTTTTCTCAATTTTACTCCCAGACGAGACGCTTGCCGACTTCTCTACAATCCAGAATTTCACCAATGACATAGGCACGCTCATTCATTGCTTCAATGCGTTGCATAACATCCAAAACGGCATGGTCAGGAACAACCAGAATCATTCCGACGCCCATGTTAAATGTGCGAGCCATTTCTTTAGCAGAAATATTACCGGCCTGTTGCAGAAAAGAAAAAATGGGCGGAATCTCCCAGCTTCCATCACGAATCAGGATGCTGCAGGCTTGAGGTACAATCCTTACGATATTATCGGATATGCCGCCTCCGGTAATATGCGCAATCCCGTGGATCGGCAAATCCTTTAAAAGACCGTTGATCGTTTCAGCGTAAATCTTTGTCGGTGACAGCAATTCTTCACCGATGGCTTTACCCAGTTCCGGTATGTACTGGTCGATTTTCAGGCTGAGCACCTCAAAGCAAACCTTGCGGGCCAGGGAATAGCCATTGCTGTGAAGGCCGTTGGAAGCAATGCCGACAAGTTTATGGCCCACCCGTATTTCAGTGCCGTCGATAATTTTGCTATTATCGACAATGCCCACCGTGAATCCGGCCAGGTCATATTCATTTGTCTGATAGAAACCGGGCATCTCAGCGGTTTCACCTCCCAACAGGGCGCATTGAGCCTGCTTGCACCCCTGGGCGATTCCCGTGATGATATCCGTGGCGCGTTGCGTATCGAGTTTTCCCATTGAAATATAATCCAGAAAGAAAAGTGGTTTTGCGCCTTGAACTATGATATCGTTGACGCACATGGCCACCAGGTCTATGCCGACGGTATCGTGTTTATTCACCATAAATGCGATCTTAAGCTTGGTCCCAACCCCATCGGTCGAACTGACCAAGACCGGTTTATCCAGATTTGCCAGATTAAGCGAAAAAAGACCGCCAAATCCGCCGATGTCGCTCATGACACCGGCACGCGCGGTCTGTTTTGCAATCTCACCGATGGCATCCACCAGCTTATTGGCCTTGTCAATATCAACGCCGGCGTCGGCATAGGTGATGGATTCCTTCATAATGATCTCCTATATTTTGAGCTTAGCGGTTAAGTTAAAATATATCTTTTTTTATTAGTTTAAACAGCCAATCTAAAAAAGGACCACGAAAACAGGATAAAAGGAAAGCACGAAATTAAATTTTCCTTTCGTGTTTTCACAATTTTGTGCTTTCGTGGCAAAAGATATCGCGTCAGTCGCATCAGGAAAGCGGAAAAACCCTTGAAAATTAATCTCATCCAGCTTAAAAGTCAAAACAATTTTTGGAAGTTACCTGCGAGCCTTGAAATCAAGTCTCCTTTTAAGGTTACAGCCGCATCAATAATATGAGCCGGCGTCACCAAAACCAGACATCTTAAGAATCCTATGTTTACGTTTGCCAGGCTTGATCGCTTGCCGCCTTATGGGTTCGCAACGGTTAATGAAATCAAAATGGAAGCCCCAAAGGCAACCTGTTCGTATGGGGAAAGATTCCAGATAAATTTATAAAAATGGGCTCGGTTGAATTTGCCGAATTCATGATCGCCGAGGCCGAAGTTGTTGTATCACCGGGTCTGGGTTTCGGAGAATATGGTGATGAATACGTTCGTTTTGCCCTGATCGAAAATCCAATGCGAATTAATCAGGCCATCCGGAGAATAAGAAAAATTATGTGATGAGGAGCAAATAAATGAAACAGATTAATGTGGGTCTGCTCGGTTGCGGCACGGTGGGTGCCGGCGTAGCTAAATTGCTTATTGACAGTTGCGAGGTGATTCGTGCACGTTTAGGCATGACCTTGAACCTCAAACGGGTTGCCGATATTGACATCGAAACAGATCGGGGGATCCAGTTTGATGAAGGTGTCCTGACGACCGACGCTGATGCGCTCGTAAATGATCCGGATATCGATATTATTATCGAAATGATCGGCGGTGAAGAAATTGCCAAAGAACTAATTTTAAAGGCCATTGACAGCGGCAAACAGGTGATAACGGCCAACAAGGCCCTGTTGGCCAGCCAGGGCAACACGCTGTTTAAAGCGGCTGCAGAAAAAGGAGTGGATCTTGCATTTGAGGCCGCAGTCGGCGGGTGTATGCCCATCATCAAATCCATTCGGGAATCGCTGGTCGCCAATCGGATCCACTCGATGACCGGCATATTGAACGGGACCTGCAATTATATTTTAACGAAAATTACCGACGAAAAAAGATCCTTCGGCGATGCCTTATCCGAAGCACAGGAAAAAGGCTATGCCGAAGCCGACCCCACACTGGATGTCGACGGAATCGATACCGCCCACAAAATAGCGATTCTAACGGCACTGGCCTACGGAATGCAAATTAATTTAGCGGATGTGTACATTGAAGGCATTTCAAAGATTACCCCCCTGGATGTGGCGTTTGCTGAACATTTCGGCTATCGCATCAAACTGCTGGCCATTAGCAAACGCAAGGGGGACAAAATAGAGGCAAGGGTACACCCCACCATGATCCCATTTGACAACCTCCTTTCCAATGTCAACGGCACCGTCAATGCCATTATGGTCTCCGGTGACGCTGTTGGTGATATCATGCTCTATGGCCGTGG
>JASFPY010000179.1:0-5530 GCA_050115755.1 Desulfobacteraceae bacterium
AGGCCGAGAAGGAAATTTTGGGTTTTGATCATGCAGAGGTCATGTCGCGTGCCGTCCGGTTCTGGCGTTATCCTGAAAATCAATCAACCGCCATCCGATATCATCATTATCCGTCGCGCTCCGATAATAGTGAACTGGCCTTCATTGTCCACCTGGCGGATTTCACCGCAAAAAAAGCCGGTTTTAAATCAGAGAACGGTGGATCAGCGCCTGAACTTGAACCCCAATCATTGCGCTATTTTGGATTTGAGGAAGAAGACCTGAGCCATATCGTTGCTGAGATCTCTACATCCGTCGAGAAATTAGTGATCGAATTTCAATAAGTTATCATAATCGTGTCAGAAATTGCCTTCGACTGGCCGATCTAATATTCATTTTTACAAGTTCTTCATTCATCTCTTTTCGCTGCTGGCTGCTTGCTTCTGGCAACTCGCTTCTTGTTTTAGGACTAACCGCATTGTTGTTACCATCTTGTCTTTGATTTTTTTGTCTTTTTGGATTCGGATAGGATTCAATTCTTAAATGGCAAAAAGCATGCACAATCAGGATTTAAATGCCGTTATTCTAAAGCCAAAAACCAGTAGCCAGCAGCCAGCAGCCATTAACCAAAGCCAGAAAAAAGTCTTGCTCATTGAACCATTTAGCGCCAATATATAAAAAACCATATCATTGCTGATCTGGGAAAATCCCATGCCCCAATATGATTTAACTGAATTTTTAAAATTATCTTCGGTGCTCAATTATAATCTGAGCGCAGCGTCATTAAATCGTTATAATGTCATGATGTATATCATCGGCGGTAAAACCCTGGATCGGCGTACTAAGAAGGACAGGGAAAAAAAGGGCATCTTGATGGATGCGCTGGGTTATCTTTTCAGCGCCTACCAGCAGAAGAGACGACGTCTGGGACCCATGGCCGTGCTTCACCCGTTGCGGGTAACAGCGCTTTTTGCACGCAATCAAGAGCGGTTGAACCTGATCGGTCTGCTGAGCGTCCTGTTTCATGATATTATGGAGGATATCAATCCGTATGATTTTGAAGTCAATCAGTGGATCGATATGGAGGGCCGGCTCTATCACTTACTGGAGCGCATGGGTGATGCTAATGAGGCAAAATTGCTGAGCAATATCGTTGCTTTAACGAGAATCGAAAAGGAATCCTATTACCAGTATATCGGTCGACTGCTTGAAAATGCCATCGATTCCCCGCAACTGGTTCATGTGAAATTAGCCGATCGACTGGACAACACACTGGATATGCGAATTGACCTTGAAGATCCACTGGCGGGGGTCGATTTTTTTCAAAACATTTTTCAGCTATTGTTTGTCAATAATTATCGCGGGTACAAACCTGCCAATGCGCATCCGCCGGCTACTGCCATGAACGGCGCCCGCAGGCTCTACCAGCTCTTTAAAAATACCGTCTTGCTATCCCTGATCCGTCAACATAAATCCCAGCAAAGCGATCGCGCTTTAAGCGTTTTTTTTGAAGCCGTCTGTGACGCCAGTTTGCAGGAGGCTCAAAGAACCTTAATTCATCTGATCGGTTTCCACATCAAGGATACTGACGATCAACGCAAACTTCTGCTGGAGGCCATGGAATACTGTTTTAGCGGACGCATCGACCTTGTAACAAAGCCGGATCGCAGTCAATTGCTGGATGGCCTGTTTTCGACCTATTTTGCGCACAATTCCAAAAAAGTTCTGCACCGACAACTCGATATTTTATATCAAAACAAAGAGCTGATGATTCAAGCCTCCATCGCCTTTGTGGTGATATTTTTACATTTTTTAAACGATTCCAAATATTATGTTCACGGCATCAGTCAGGAAGGAATCAAGCCGAGGTAGGTGTTGCGACGCTGAATTAATTTACAGTCATTCTTCCCTTACCATCGTCATTGCGAGGAGTGCAACGACGAAGCAATCTGATGCAAAACATCGTCCCGGATAAAACCGGGAGATCCCTCGATAAACTCGGGATGATCCGCCATGGCGGATCAAATTGCCAGATCACCCGGCACTTTTTTGTTAAAATCAGTTAGCCGCATGGCCATGAGGTGATTGGTCATTTCAAATTCTTCGTAAGCCAGGCTCGGCTGCTTTGGATTTGAAAGCATGGATTCACGGCTGTGATAGGCCGCACTGTATTCAGGATCAATTTCAAGGGCCCGGTCAAAATCTTGAAAGGCCCGGGCCAAATCTCCCATTTGTTCATGGGCGATCCCGCGCAGGTGAAATGCCCGGGCATACTCAGGGTCCAGCGCAATCGCCCGGTCAAAATCGCCTTTGGCGGCCTGCGCCCTTGCCAGTTTTAAACGGGCTGCTCCACGACTGACATAAAACAGCGCCAGGGTAGGATCATATTTTATCGCCCGCCCAAATAGATCAACGCTTTTCTTGAAATCTTTTTTAATATAAGCGGCTACACCTTCGTCAAACATCTTTCTTGCTGCATATTTGCTGGCCACAATGCGTACCTCCGATAATAGCACAACGCTTGTTTTTCCGAGTGCCGCTTCAAGGCGGCACCCCAACATCTAAATCAGGAAAGCAATTGAAATTAATTATAATTTGATTCTTTCCGCCCTGAAAATATAAATAGTCACTTTCAGCAAGATGTCAACAAAGGTGGGAAGTGGAGGACTTAAGCAGTGCTTTTATCTAAATTTTATTCGTCTTCGGTCATGAAGTCATCAGAATATTCATATACTGATTCTTTTCTGCCCATATCTCGTTCAACCAACTCTGCAGCGTTGCCCGAAAGTGTCCATCATCGGCATAATCGCCGATCAGTTCAGGAATTACCGGCAGAGATCGCACTTGAACTTTAATATTCCGGATTTTACCACATAGAAGAGCCCAGAAGCTTGATACGCCCTCAGGATACACAATGGTAACGTCCAGTATCCGGTGAAGTTGTTCTCCCATGGAGTTGAGCACGAAAGCAATTCCGCCGGCTTTTGGTTTAAGCAGATGAGGATATGGCGATTGCTGTCTGCGATGCTTTTCGTTTGTAAAACGGGTTCCCTCAGCAAAATTCATGATTGAAACCGGAATTTTTTTAAACTTCTTACAGGCTTTGCGGGTTATTTCCAGATCTTTACCTTTCAAGTGGGGCTTTTTTTGGAGATGGCTTTTCGCATATCTTTTTACAAATGGAAAATCCATCGCCCACCAGGCCTGGCCAAGAATCGGAAGCCAGAGAAGCTCTTTTTTTATAAAAAACTTCAAGAACGGGATCTTCCGATGAAATATTCTCTGCAGCACCAGGATATCCACCCAGGACTGGTGATTGGCCAGAACCAAATACCATTCAGACTGTTTCAAATTCTCCAGGCCTTGAACATCCCACCGCGTATTTCCGACCAGTTTCTGGTTTTGATTGTTGACCCAAATCCAATGCCCGGCAATACCGTTTATTATCCGACTGCATCTTCGCATCCAGGATTCCAGAGGAACCACCGCCTTGGCGGCCACCAGCACAAACAAAGGTACGCACCAGAACACCGTGTTCAAAATATACAAAGTTAGGGACAAACCGCCCCGAAATGCACCCGGTAAAATATAAAACATTTTATTTTTCCTTTTCGGATAGGGTAAAAACACCTTCGGCCCGCCTATCCCTGCAGATTTTCGATCTCATCATGAGATTTGTCTGGCGTCTCTTCGGGCTCTATTTTGTCCTTATTCATTTTGCGTTTTCTCTTCTGCTCTTGCTTTAGCTTCCTGGCTAATTCTTTCTTTCGCTTTTTAAATGAATAATGTGATTTCGCCATATGGTCACCTTAAAGGCCGTTATTCGTTTGTTTTCGATCGTGATGAAAAGAAAAGAAATTCGGCCGAGATTTTTTAGGATTTAAGATCCTGTAATTGCAGTTATAGTAGGGATTAATTCAGAAGAAACAAAAGGGCACTCCTCTCTAATCGAAGAATGCCCTTTTAATCGGAATTTAAAGTTAAATCACAGTGACATTTGCAGCAGCAGGACCTTTCTGTCCCTGCTCGATGTCAAAGGAAACCTGGTCGCCCTCATTAAGGGTTTTAAAACCGGCTGAGTTGATTGCTGAATGATGAACAAACACATCCGGTCCGTCTTCCTGTTCGATGAATCCGAACCCTTTTCGGTCATTGAACCACTTAACAGTTCCATTCGCCATGATAACATTCTCCTTTCTTAAAATTTTCAACGTCGCAAACTGGAGGATGCCACTTTAACAAATGGATTGTCCCTTCAGAAAGAAACCACCCCGCCGATTAAAGGCGGGATTTAATTGAATATTTATACCCTAATCTATCCTTGAGCCAAAAGCAAGCGAATTATCGTTTTTTAGACAAAATACTCAAATTGGATCATGGTGTATGATCTGAGGGCTTTACTTGATGTAAATGACCTCTCCGCTGCGGTGCTGGCTAGCTACCGTCAGGCGAGGGTTGCACAGGGTCAGTGCTCCGGATATTTCAGCAAGCACTTTTTGGGGGGCGTTATTGGTTTGGCTTAAATGCGCCAGGATGACGTGTTGAAGGTCCTTATGCTGCAATTCCATCAGCAAACGTTTTGATTGTCTGTTAGAAAGATGTCCGCTGTGGCTCTGGATACGACGCTTCAGGTACCATGGGTAGGGCCCGTTTATCAGCATATCCGGATCATGATTGGCTTCCAGGATGAGTAAGTGGCAGTGTTTTAGATTTTCTTTTAAATTGGGGGTGGCGGTGCCCAGGTCGGTAGCCACACCGATGCGGCTGCCGTTTTGCGCGATGGTAAAACCCACCGGATCGGCGGCATCATGGGAGACGGCAAAAGGGTGCACCGCCAAATTATTAATCTCAAAAGTCGAGCCGCTATTGAAGGTTCGGATTTCATAAAGGCTGCTGCCCATAAACACTTTTTTTTCAATGTTGCGGCTGAGATATATCGGCAGCTTTAGCTGACGGGAAAGCACACCGACAGCCTGGATATGGTCACTGTGCTCATGGGTGACCAGAATGGCATTCAGGTCCCTGGGATCCAGCCCCCGGGATTTTAGTCGGCGTTTAATCTCGGTGGCAGAAAGGCCGGCATCAATCAGGATGGCGGTGAAGCCGTCTGAAATATAGATGGCATTTCCTTTGCTGCCGCTGGACAGCACGCAGACGGCCAGATTATAGTCTTTGCATTGCCGCAGTCTCTGTAGTTGAAGTTTCATTAAAAGTATCCAATTCAGCCTGCATTTCATTTGGCTAGATGATCGCTTCGCTTGAGGATTTAATAAGTTTTCCTTCCAGCCTCAAAGCCCGCAGGGCTGCTCCTCAAGGCTCGCAGAGCCGCTCCTAAAGCCCTGCAGATTGCGGCGCACTCTTAAGACTTATTTCCCCGTATGCCCGAAACCACCGGTATTGCGTTTGGTTTCCTCAAGTTCCTCAACGATGTCCAGTCTGGCAACGTATACCTTTTTAACGACCATTTGCGCGATGCGGTCTCCGCGCCGAAATGTATAAGACCGTGCGCCCAGATTGATTGCTGCGATTTTAATTTCACCGCGATAATCGG
>JASFPY010000180.1:0-5525 GCA_050115755.1 Desulfobacteraceae bacterium
GCGGATGAATTGGCCTTTAGGGATAAACATGATGAGACCTCAAATCATGGTATTATTTGACTCGGCATTTATACGTCCAGAATCCATTCGATATTCAATCGAGCTTGCCAAACGCATGAATTCGAACCTGATGATGCTGGTAATTTTGCCTTTTGAAGTTAACCCAGCAGCTTCTGGCGACATCGAGCCGATGATAAAGCGAGGTGCAGAAGCTGAAAAATCGCTTAAAAAACATATTGAACCCATAAAAAATGCGGGGCTGTCGGTGGAGACGGCCGTCCGCATTGGAAATCCGAAATCGGAACTTTTGAAATATGTCGCCGAATCCGGCCGGTTCGAAATTATCATTTGGGGAGCAACGCCCGATCTGATGAAAAAGAAAGACCACTGGTTGGTTCAGATGAAAAATACCCTGGAATGTCCGGTGATTACGCCCTTTATAAAAAATGATGTGACCACAAAATATACAACATCGCAACAGCCGTAGAGCCAAAAGGAAGGAAAAATTTTATGCAGATTATTTGTATCTCAGGGGGGGGGTCGAATCGAACCAGAGCACTGGCCGACCGCACGGCCCAAAAGCTGGGTTTCAAGAACCTGAATCGCGAGGAAGTGGTTGAGGAGGCGATCAAAGAGGGAATCCAGGTCAGCAAACTGGAAACAGCCACGATCAAGCCTCAGATATTCAGCGAACGATTGGCCCTCGAACGAGAATATTATCGCGCCTTCATGACCGCTTTCCTGGGCAAGCAGGCAACAGAAAGCGGAACGGTTTACAACGGTCGCAGCGGCCACTTGCTTTTTTCCGGAATTGACCATGTGCTCAAAGTCCGCGTCGTGGAGGACGAAACCGCCAGAGTTAAAGAGGTCATGCAGCAACTTAACATCGACAACAAAAAGGCGCGCAGATACCTGAATGATGTCGAAGCGGATCGAAATAAATGGGCACGTTCGATGTACAGCGTTTCGTTGGAAGATGCCGCCCACTACGATGTGATGTTAAATCTCGGTCATATGAGCGTGGAAAATGCGGCAGCAGCCCTGGCAGCAATTGCCCAGCTTCCGGATTTCCATGTGACGCCGGCCTCGCAAAGGGCCATGGAAGATGCGATGCTCGGCGCAAACGCCCGTGTGCTTTTGGCCCGTGATGAGCGAACCTTTCGGGCCAATGTCAAAGTTCGTGCGGACAGGGGAATCCTCACCGTCACCTATTTGCCGCAGGATGCAGAGATCGCAGAAATAATTCCCGAGGTCATCGCTTCGCTGGCGGGGGTGCGGGAAATCAGTGTCACAATGGCCACAACCAACATTCTATGGATTGGGGAGGCCTTTGAAGCGAACTCGGAGACCTTTCACCAGGTGGTTGAAATCGCCACCAAATGGAACGCAGCCATTGAACTCCTCCAGTTTGTCCCTCAGGAAGCAGAAGGTCAAGAAGAGATGCTATCCGCTGACGAAGCGCCATCATTATCTCAGCGGCCTGATTTTATCCGGGAATGCATCGGCGGCATCGAGGAGGAAGGAGAAGTGGTCTGCGAAGACAGCGGGTATCGGTCCACTCAGGAGGCGCTTGCCAGACTCGGTTGCTCCGGCGGCGGAAGACGGATCGCCGGCGGTGCAGCGCAGATTGTAAAATCAATCGACCGCACCGTGACTTACAGTCTGATTGTCATCGGCAACATGTTTCTGGCCAAAGGACATTCGGCCCAGATGAGGATGACCCGACAATTACAGGGTCACCTGAGCGACCAAATCAAGGATCCGGTTGTCAATGCTGAAGATTTAAAGAGCCAGTATCTATTCGGCCGACAGGATTTGTTGAGATTGCTTGGGTGTCTGGTGCTCTTTAGCATTATTGTTTTTTTGATATTCACCTACCAGGAGTCGGTTTTAAAGTTTCTATCGGGTGCCGAAATCAAGGCCAAGGTCTTGGCGGCGGTAAGCGTCTTTCTTTTTGTTCCGGCGATCGCCTATTTATACGGAAACGCGGCCCACTCATTAATGAAACTGATCCGAATGGAATAAGTTTGAATCTTTTAAATGAAGGAGCGCATTTATGCATACCGTTTTGGGCAATATGTTTGTTTCATTAAATCTATCTTCTGCGCTGCAGGTTTCCCTTTTGGGGTTCATCGGAGGGGTACTCAGCGGTTTTATTGGAAGCGGGGGTGCTTTTTTCATGACCCCGGGCATGATGAACCTTGGAATTCCCGGGGTGGTGGCCGTGGGGAGCAACATTACCCACAAGTTCGGCAAGGCGATGGTCGGTTCAAGGCAGCACGGCAAACTTGGAAATGTGGACAGGCGGCTGGGTATTTGCTTGATCATGGCTTCCTTTGTCGGCATCCAGATAGCGGTCTCGATTAACAGCAGACTGTTTAAGGGAGGCGGCGGTGGTCACGGCGCAGGCGGAAGCGCGGCAGCAGACCTTTATATCAGCATGGTCTTTATCTGTATTTTATCGTTTGTGGCGGTTTCGATGCTGCGCGATGCCTTAAAATCCAGAGGACCTGAAGGGGACCAGGGGCCTTCGATGAAAATTTCCAACTTCCTGTCCCGGCTTTATCTGCCCCCCTATATTTCTTTTCCGGTGTCAGACATTCGAATATCATTATGGGTCCTTAGCGCCGTTGGCCTGGCAACGGGATATCTGGCCGGAACCATTGGTGTCGGGGGATTTATCGGTGTGCCCTCAATGATCTACGTCTTTGGCGTTCCGACCGCCGTTGCGACCGGAACCGAACTTTACCTGGCCATGTTCATGGGTGCGTTCGGAGCCCTTAATTATGCCTTTCAGGGGTTTGTGGATATTCGGCTAACCGTCCTCTTATACACCGGATCTTTGCTCGGCATATTCGTCGGGGTTTACGGCACCAAAGTGGTCAAAGAAGTCCTGATCAGAGTGGTCACCGGAACCATCATCCTGCTGTGCGTATTGAGTCGCGGAATCGCGGTGCCGATGTATTTGCGCAAGATTGGCTGGTTAGCCATAGATCCGAAATGGGACGTATATTTCAATACCGCCAGCAAGTTTTTGCTTTTTGCCGCCGGAACATCAGGAATGTTGATCATTCTCTTTCATGTAATCCGGGCCTATAGGCAGAGGCGACGCATCGAGCGCTCTCTGCGGGATATCGAAAAGATGGAACCCTCGGCACCGGTGAGCCTCAACGTGTCCGAAGCAAACTAGATAAGGGACATTTAAAAAACGAAACCCATTGATAAGGAGATTTAAAATGAAAAATTTAAAACGCAAATTTGAAGACTGGATGACAATCATGACCTATGCGGAATCCGGCGAGCCGGAGATGGGGTTTCGCATCACCGGCGTTAAGGCCCTTTGGCTCAATACGCTTGCCAAAGGCAAAAAAAGTATCCAGAAATCAATTGAAAAACCAGCTGCAGCGATCGATGATAAAAGCGCTGTTGGTAGGCCGCCTGAAACCGCCGCGGAACCCACGTTTCAAAAAGAAAAACTGGAAGTTATGGTGGTCGATGATGAACCGATTGTGGGCAAGCGTCTCAAACCGGCATTGGCAAAGTACGGCTATGATGTGGAAGTGTTTGATAATCCCCTCAAAGCAATCGATCGCTTCGATCAAAAGGAATTTGACGTGGTGGTCACTGATCTGCGGATGGACGACCTGAATGGGATTGAGGTGCTCGAACATGTGACGGCAAAATCGTCCAAGACAAAAGTCATTTTCATTACAGCATACGCCACAGTGGAAAATGCCCGCGAAGCACTGGTCAAAGGAGCCTTTGATTTTATTGCCAAGCCTTTTAAACCCAATGATCTACGAATGGCGATCGCCAAGGCGGCTCTATCTTTAGGTTTTAGAGGAGAGCTTGCAGGCGTGACCGCTTAACGCCAATAGGGGATAGAAGTGGTTTCAAAATCTTATCTGAGGCCCAATGGCTGCGTTGCAGGCTTCCGGTAAATGCTCATCCGCCAGAATGTGCGGCGGACTGCGCTTTCCCGACTTTGTCCCGCCATAGCCCGACGCTCGTCGGAGGGCGACGGCGGATCGGCCTGACGCCTTGCCCTTGAACCTGATCTGGAATTTTGATACCACTTATAGTGTCTTTAGCGCTTTTTGAGAACGGCCTGAGGCCTATGGATAAAAAATTGCATATCATGATTATCGATGACGAGCCGATTGTCGGCAAGCGGTTGAAACAAGCCTTGCACAAATTCGGGATCGATGTGGAAGTATACGAAGACTCGGAGATCGCGCTAAATCGGCTCAAAGATAAAAATTTTGATATTGTGGTAACGGATATCCGCATGGACAAGGTTGACGGAATCGAGATTCTTGAGGGCGTTTTGGAGCATAGCGATCACACCAAAGTCATCATCATTACCGGCTATGCAACCATTGAAGTCGCACAGGAGGCTCTGGCCAAGGGCGCCTTTGACTTTATCGCCAAACCTTTCAAGCCTGACGACCTGCGGGCCGTCATCAACAAAGCGGCCCTGTCCCTTGGATTCAGCAACATCATGGCGATATAAATCGAATACCCACCCGATTTTAGAATTCCGGGCTAATATTCTACAGGTCATTTTATGAATGAATGCAGAATAAACGATGAACGAACTCATGCAAGCTGATACAGAGCCCATTGATCAACTAAAGAGTGAGGCGCAACGGGCCTTGCAGGAGCGACCCATCCTTTCGGTTCGAAGCCGTATCTCTCTGGGCTTCGCATTATGGTTTATTTTAAGTCTTGGAATTAACGTCGGGACAATTCTCATTGTGAGCAAAATTGAGGAAAAACTCTATTTCATGGAGTCTGCTGCCAAATATATATTCGAGGTGCAGCAAGCCCGTCGTTTTGAAAAAAACTACTTCCTTTACAGGACCAACCTGGACGACTCGCTGAAACAAGTCCGGCTGGCTGACAATATTCTTGAAAATAACAGCAAAAAAATGATGGCAGTCGTGGGCAAACAATCATTTGACGGGATGGTCCATCACATCCATCTCTATGAAGAACTACTTACCAGGCTTCAGGTACTGGACAAGCAGCGGCTGCAAAATTCCATTGCTCAATTTAACCAGATAGAAGATGAGCTCCGCGAACACGGGGCCAAGATGGTGGCGGCCGCAGAGAATTTGCTGGCCAGAGAACGGCAATCTGTAAACCGTATGATATATCTATCCAAACGTGTCCCCATGCTGTTTCTGCTCTTTCTTTTGGGGCTAATGATTTTTAGTGCGAACTTTATTGCCCGCCAGATGATGAGGCCATTGAAAGTATTAATGGATGCGACTCACCGCATCGCTAATGGGGATATTGCGACCCCGATTATGCCGGTCCGTCGATACCGCGACGAGTTTACAGAGCTCTCATTGGCCATGAACAGTATGATGGACCAGCTGGCTCAACATCAGGATCAGCTCATAAAAGCGCACAAGTTAAAGGCGGTTGGCACGTTAACTGCCGGGGTTGCCCATGAACTGAATAATCCCATCAACAATATCATGCTGACCGCGGCTATGCTGCAAGAAGACTATTTAGAA
>JASFPY010000181.1:0-5519 GCA_050115755.1 Desulfobacteraceae bacterium
TGACAGCGATGCGATGAGGTTGTTGCAGAAAGAGAGCCGGAAGCAGAGCCGAAAGCTGAAGGAGGTCGCCCAGGCGGTTATTTCATCGAAATTTATTCTGGATTAACATTAAATTATTGCATTTTTACGATATTTTGATATATGATGATTTTTTGAAAAAGGATACCCTGAGTCCAATACAGTCTTAGACGGCTTGCGGCAGGTATCTGCAGGGTCCATGACTGACCCACCCCGCTTTGCGGGACCGATTACTGTAATATCCACCTTTTAGATTATCCTAAGTCCGCTCTGTTGACCCGCCTAAGGGGAGAAACAGAGGGCCGGTAATCAAAAAGGAAGGCTTCTAAAGGCCTTCAAAGGACACCATGGCTGTGTCCGTTGGAGGCCTTTTTTTATTTTGAGGTGGAGTTTATTCATTGCGCCAGGTGGATACTCACAGTTTGTTTCTCTGAATAAGGTTGGATTAGTTGAAAACCAAATAGGAGGGATTTACTCATGAGCTGTTTAGACCATCTGCTGCCCTTTATCGATAATGGGGGCAGACGCCTGTATGTTGAAAGGCGACGTGATTCTAAAATAGCCGGCCGGATTCCAGAGAGAAGGACAAAAGAGCGGCGAATCAATTATGACCGCCGTAAGACTCAAATTACAGAAAGGCTTCGGGCTCAAGAACGCAGAACGCCCGCTTATCGAAACTGGATGCGTTAAGGATAGCAAAGCTAGTCATCTGAGACCCGGTGGCTTATCAGATAAATATCTCTGCTGCCGAACACCGACAGGCGGATCATCGAAAGATAAATTTTGATGGCATGTTGATATGATTAACTAGTTCAATAATCAAGGATAAGCAAACCGAAGATGCCATAAGTTGCATGTATCGCTTTTGTATCTGCAACAACTTCATTTAGTAAGATATCTAACAGTTTTCCATTAGATCGTTAATTTTTAATATTTATTTATTAGAATTTGGGAGGCGAATTATGAAAAACCCCAATCGTGTCCGGTTAACTGTATTAACTTTAATAGTTGGCCTATGTTTTATTTCAAATTGCAGTACGCTGCATCCAAAAAAAATGATCACTCCTGAAATTAAAGCTCTCGAACTAAAGGAGAGCGGCGTCAATGCCGTCGAGGTGGCCCAAGTGCTAACAAACATCTTTGGATTAAATAAGGCTCGTGATTTAGCCCTGATACTTAAGGAAGCTGATTTCAACGCAATTCAAATCGCGGATATGTTAGAGAAAAAATTCAACATGGAATTGTCTGCTGTAGAAGGCGTTCTCGAAGCCATAGGATGCACAAGCGATGAAATTTTCGGTGTAACGTCTCGGAGTTTAGCCATAGAGTTCGCTCCACAGCTAAGGTTTGACCAGGCTGCTCACAATTTCCCAATGTCCGCACAAGAATACTACGATAACGTCATTGCCACAGAGCTTTGGAAAAAGGCACCAGTAAAAGATTGGAACGTTTTAAGAGAGTCTATAAAGGATGAAGAACTTCAATTCTTAATGACTCTGAGTTATGTAAATCGTTTACATTACGCTCAAGCCCAAATGGATAATCGTGACAGCAGTACAATTATCAACAATGAGGTACCTACCTACTATAAGCCGCTTAAATGCGGGAACCAGGTAAGAATTGTTTACTGGTGGTTCTATGGATATCAGTTTGAATGTTTAGATTTAGGTCTTGCAAAGTTTGGACATCATAATGGCGACTGGGAAAGAGTTATGGTTACTCTTAGTGAGGACCAAACGAGACTTGTAGCTGTAACATTCTGGCAGCATAAGGGAAGATATACGCGCCTCACTCTGGATAAAGATTGGGAAGCTTGCGCCAACTGGAAGAATTGTGGGCTTGAAATTTTTAATGGAACTCACCCCGTTGTTTATGTTGGTAAAAATCAGCATGGCAGCTACCATGATAAAGGAGGGATGGGAGGCTGTGGCTATTTCGAAGACTTCAGGAATAGCGCTAATTCAGAGCTCCGCCTGAATACTTGGATGAAACTCATTAACATAGACCATCCACCAGCTGAAGAGGAATCCTGGATACAGGCAGATAAAGAAGGGGATTTCAAATGGGGATGGGATGGGGTTGGTACACACCCGACAAGCCAGGGAAACGAGGGGTATAGTTGTAAAGAAGTTGCTTGTGATGGACGTAGTGATGGGGGATGGTCACCCTTGGAAACGAATGGGTGTCACCATTCGCAATGCAAGTTGACGGACAGATATGCATGGCCGTTATGTTACCATTGTCCGAGTGGATACGTCGACTGGGGGCTTAGGTGTGTCGAGAAATGCAAATGGTATCCTTTTTGTGATAGTGTTGGCATTTCGACGTATGATTTGGATTATATTATTCCCACTTCTGACGCAGGGCTTACACGCAGCTATAACTGATGACCGGCGAATGCATCCTCACCCGCAGTGACGGAGATGAAGGTCGGGACTGAGTGACCCATTAATATCTTTATTTGGGGTCTGATCAAAGTTTGACCCTGCTTTGATAGCTTAGGCGGCTTATTTTGCCGGTTTGGAAAAGAACAGGATTGCGTTTGCGTTCTTGACAGCCGGGCCGGAAAACGACCATTCGGGTGCTCAGAACGGCACTTCGGGCCGGAAAAGGACAAGTCGCCATTAAGCATGGCAGTTGTCGGATAAGCCAGTATAAAAGTCGTTAATGCGCCGCCGGAGGATAGATCATTTCTTAATACTTTCTAATTTCAACCCGGCAAGTGTGGCTAAACTCGTTTGTCTGTCATCGAGCGTCAGAAACCGATCGGCGCCAATTGACAAAGCCGAAGCGACGTGGAGGATGTCCAATGCTCTCGAACCTATGCTCGCCGAATGCTTTCTTGACAGCTCAATGGCATTGATAAATATGTCAGGCCAGTTTAGTGGGGGCCGATAATATATTCCGTTTTTTTCGTGTTCTTCAAACCTTGACATTATCAATTGGGTTTCAGCAAGTGTAATTTCGGTCCTGAATTGTTTTAGATGGATTGCGCTGATGAATTCCAGTTCATGAAAACTCGTCAATGGAATGGATTCATTGTTTTGCTTCAACCATCCGGACGCAGCCCGCGAATATTTTTCTTTGATATACACTTTAACGATCACGCTGGTATCCACGTAAACCACTTAAAATCTATCCTTCCTTCCTTCAATGACAATTTCGCTGACCGGTTTACCTTTTAATTCAATAGCCTCATTGTAAAAATCAGGCCAATCTATTTCTTCCTTGGGACCTAATGCAATTATTTTTGCGACCGGCTTGCCTCTCCGTGTAACCGCTATTTCTTCCCCGGCTTTTATCCTTTTTAATATCCGACTAAAGTTTTTTTGGATTTCTCCAACGGTGGCTGTCTTCATATTTATTTTTCCTTTTAAGTTTACGTATATTTTATACGTAAACTGTGGTAAGTCAAGATTTTTTTGCCGGCTTTATTAGATTATGGGTCTTTGGTTGACCTTTGCCGGTAAGATTCAAACTGAACCGGTGAGTCATAACTCAGGTAAAATCAACCGAAGACCTGCCAGGGCGATGCGGTCATGCACGTAGTTCGCATCGACCAGCTGGCCGGCATCGAGCCCGTTATAGCGGATTTCAAAATTTTGTAGTTTTTGGAAAACTTTTCTCACATGGATTCTCACACAAAATATAAATGGGCTAGCCACACAAATGGCTAACCCATTGAGACAATTTATTGTTTGTGGTGCCGAGAGACAGAATCGAACTGCCGGCACGGGGATTTTCAGTCAATCACCCCGGGTTTCCTAACTTCCTCAAATTTTTATAAGCAATTGAATTTATATAATTTAATTTTCTACAGGTTTTCCGATTTTTACCAATTTTAGCAGATTTTGGAAAGTCTTTCTCACACAGTTTCTCACATGGATCCTGACTGCCTGCAATTAATAACTTCATGCCACCGCCCTGATCCCCGCATTTATCCTCTCAACGATGCCTATTAAAATTAACAACCGGATATGGTTTTAATCTTATAGTTCCAACAAAAATGTATTAAATACTTATTCAATTATTCGACTGAAATTCATTTTTTATGAAATGTATTTTAAATTTATGATTGATTTAACTTTTTAATCATAACTTATTGTATTTTTTGAAAATTATCATTGACTTCTTGGTCTTGTGTTTTTAATAAGGATAAATAGCTAGAAGAAACAGAAATCAGATCAAGCGACGGAAAACCATCATGAATAAAAAATCTTTTTCGTTTGATCTAAAGTCTGAGTCTTCATCTCCGGAATTTAATTTAAAGCCTCATCCGGCTTTTGTGCTTATTCAAACAATCCAAATAACGCGTCCCTTTGCATGAAAACTGAAAAGGGGGATCCAAGATGAGCGATCAAAATCCTTTAGTAAAGTTGTCTGTTGATCAGTTCGTACAAAAAGCGGTCTCCAGTCAACGAAAAAAAACTGCTGCCCAAAAACTTGTCAAAGAATACGGGCCTATATTGGATCGCTTTAATGATGTCGTATTCATTACAGATGAGGAGGGATACTTCGTCTTTGTGAATAAGGCCAGCAAACAAAGAACCGGCATACCGCCGGAGATATTCATTGGACGTCATTTTACGGAATTAGTTGACCCCAAATACCATGAATTTGCCAAAATTAATTTTCAAAAAGTCTTGAACGGAGAGAAAATAGTCCCGGCAATTGAAATGGAGAGGCAAACAGCATCCGGGGAAAAGATCACTAAAGAGGTTAATTGGAAAACCCTTTCCGGGAACAATGGTGATACGTTTGTAATGGGAGTCTCTCGCGATGTAACCGACCGCAAACTCGCGCAGGAAGCGCTCAAAAGCGCCCGTGACGAACTGGAAATACGAGTAAAAGAACGTACAGCAGACTTGGAAAAAGCAAACGAACTGCTGGAGAAACAAATTGAGGAGCGGATTCGAGCCGAGGAAAAACTCAAAGAAAGCGAGGAAAAATACAGAGGCCTTTTTGAAAATGCCGGTGATGCCGTCTTTATTGTGGACACTGAAAGCGGAATCATCTTAGATGCCAACCGACAGGCAGAACAACTGACCGGGCGCAGCAGACAAGAGGTCATCGGAATGCACCAGTCCCGGCTGCACCCTTCACACGATTTTGAATACTATACCCAAAAATTCCAAAAACACATAAAAAATGATCTGGTTTTTGATCTGGAGGCGGAGGTCGTCAAAAAAGATGGCAGTGTTGTTCCCGTTTTTATTTGCTCAAATCTGATCGATCTCCAGGGAAAAAAGGTCATCCAAGGAATATTCAGGGATATTTCCAAGGAAAAAATAATTTCGGATTTAAAGGGTGAACTGGAAGCCAGGATGCTGGTCAACAAGGCCAAGGCTATCATTGCAAAACGATACAAAATAAGTGACAGCGATGCGATGAGGTTGTTGCAGAAAGAGAGCCGGAAGCAGAGCCGAAAGCTGAAGGAGGTCGCCCAGGCGGTTATTTCATCGAAATTTATTCTGGATTAACATTAAATTATTGCATTTTTA
>JASFPY010000182.1:0-5481 GCA_050115755.1 Desulfobacteraceae bacterium
GTTCAAAAAAAATCATCTATGCGAAAGGAGTAAACCATGAAACCCACGCGTTTAAAATCGTTTGTTTTGATTATTATCTTGATTGCCGCCACCGGGGCTGCAATGGCCTATTCGACCGGCGCAGGCAAATCCTGGCTTTCTGGCCTGATTGCCCACCCCGGGCAAAACACCCCTTCCATTGGGCCCGGCCCGGTAACCCTTAACGGTCGTCTGGTCCAGCACAAAGTTTTGCAGGGATCGGATGGCAGAGTCAATCTGGCTTTAACCCTGCAGGCCGACGAGCGTTTCGATCCGCAATCGGATGATACCCGCAATGTCGATATGGTCATCGTGTTGGATCGCAGCGGTTCGATGAAAGGCCGTAAAATCAACGACGCCCGGCAGGCGGTTTTGCAACTTCTATCCGGCCTGACTGCCAAAGACCGCTTTGCCCTGGTCACCTATTCGGATAGGGTTCAGCAGATCTCCGGTTTAAAGCATGTTACCGCGGATCACGGTAAGCAGCTGAAAATGCTCGTTAACGGCATCATCGCCGGCGGCGGAACCAATCTGGGTGACGGCCTCCAGACAGGCATCGATGTTATTCTGGCGGCGCCTGAAAACGGCAATGCCAAAAAGTTAGTTCTGATCTCCGACGGTCTTGCCAATAAAGGCATTACCGATTCCACCCGTCTGGGACAGATGGCCGCTGTGGCCGTGGAACAAGAATTTGCCATCAGCACCGTCGGGGTGGGAAACGATTTCAATGAGCAGTTGATGACCACCATCGCCGACCACGGTGCCGGAAACTATTACTATCTGGAAAATCCGATGGCATTTGCCGAGGTATTTCAAAAGGAATTTTTCTACACCCGTGCAACGGTTGCAACCAATGTTTCAATATCTTTTTCTCTGGGCAGCGGCATATCCATCGCGGATGCCGCCGGGTACCCGCTGACCGTTCAGAAAGACCGTGCTGTTTTTTACCCGGGTGATTTGCGCGCCGGGCAATCCCGCAAATTGTTTCTGACGCTGCAGGTGCCCACCGGTGCAACGGGAAGTTTTGAACTTGGACGGATCAAGGCTCACTATCGTTTCAACGGCCAACCGATTGAAACGGCGCTTGAAGGCTCTTATAAAATTGCCTGTATAAAAGACCAAAGGGAAGTGCAGGCCTCGATCGATAAAACTGCCTGGGCTGAAAAAGTCATTCGAGAAGATTATAACCGGCTCAAGCAGGAAGTCGCCGCTGATATTAAAGCCGGCAAAAAGCAAAAGGCCCTGCGACGAATCCACAGCTATTACCGGGAGCAGGAATCGATCAATACCGCCGTGGGTTCGGCCGAGGTCACCCAGAATCTGGATCGGGACCTCAAAGATCTTCAGCAGAAAGTAGAAGAAACGTTTAAAGGCTCTCCCACTGCAGTTTCCCGTAAACAAAAAGCAAATTCAAAAGCCCTGCAGTATGAAGGGTATAAGGGGCGCCGATAAAGCATAAAATACGTAATCACCCATATCAGAACCCGGTGATTTCAACTGGGAGTTAAAGTGAATAAAATCCGACGCACGAATATCGCCTGATTTTATAAAATTGGCCGAAACAATCTCGAAATCCTAAATCACAATGTTCTAAAAATTTTGAAATTTTGGTCATTTGGAATTTGAATTTGTTTCGCATTTCGTGCTTCGAATTTCGAATTTAAAACTGACACCTAAACGTTTAAAGAACGACAAAAAATTATGTCTAGATAATATTAAAAACCTGGAGGAAAAAATTATGACCATTCTATTGCGTATTTTCCGTCTGTTTAAAGCAGACATCCACGGTGTTATGGATCAGATTGAAGACCAGGGACTGCTGCTAAAACAGCATCTCAGGGATATGGAAGACTCCCTGGCTCATAAAGAGGCCAAACTCAAACAAATGTGTTTTGCAAGGAATCAGGCCCGGCAGGACTATGAAAAAGGGATAAAAGAGAGCAGCAACCTGGAACAGGATCTGGAAGTCGCCATCCGAAAAGACAGAGACGATATTGCCCGTATGCTGATAAAAAAACTAAAACCCTTGAGCCACATCCAGTCGGAGCGTTGCAGTCACATCGACCGGCTGAATCATGAAATCGAGCAGTTCAAAGAAGATTTTGAACACCAGCGGCTGCAATATGAACAGCTCCGGCAGCAAGCCGTCGATTTTTTCCATCGCACCGAAAAACTCAGTGGGGATCACAGCTGGCCGCCGATGCAAGCCGGCTCTGGCACCTATGATCTCAGCGATGAAGAAGTTGATCTCGAGCTTCTCCAAAGAAAAGAAGCATTGCAAGGAGGTGCGCTATCATGAAATCCACAATAAAGCCCATAAGCGCGACCATTTTCTGGGGATTGATTGGCGCGCTGACATACATTCCGTTGTGTTCGGCTTTAAACCTTATCATGTTCTGGCCCCTGGGGTTTCGGCTTTCACTCTGGACATTACTGAGCGGATATGCGATCCTGCTGTCCCGCTGGGCATCTCTTCCGCTAAGATCAGTCATTTTGCCGTTGCTGCTGCTGCTCCTGTCTGCTTTTTTAATCGAGTCGGCGACGGCTTTTTTATTTATAGCCCTCGTGATTTTGAGCTGGATTCGCAGTGGTATCTGTTTCAAAAAAAGGCCCCTGTTAAAACGACTGGGTGCGGAAGCCGGCCTGTGCCTGGCAGGCGGCCTGCTGGTCTATGGCGCGGTACCCGGCGGCACTGCGGTCTGGGCGCTGGGGGTTTGGCTGTTTTTTCTCATCCAGGCGCTGTATTTTGTTTTATTTGAATATCAAAGTTGCCCCCATACCAAAATTGAAGTGGATCCTTTTGAAAAAGCAAAAATGGCGGCCGAGAAAATACTTTCCGGCGGGGCTTTTTATTGACAATGACACTGGACTCTGATCAAAAAGAAGTTATAATAGTCCAGTGTGTCTATTCGGGAAGTCAAATTGATAAAGAACCCTGTGGGAGCGGCTTCCAGCCGCTATCATTTAAGTTCGCGGCTGGAAGCCGCTCCCACAAAGCAATAAGAAGAAATGGCCCACAAGAAAACCGAACATAAACTGTCTCCTGATCGAGCCGGCCAGAATAAGCTGGAAATCGTTTTGAAATGCGATGTGGCCGGCACGGCAGAGGCCATCGGCACCAGCCTGTCTGAAATCGAGGTCCCCGGTGTTCAAATCGATCTTATTCAAATCGGTATCGGCAATGTATCCAAGTCCGATGTGCTGATGGCGCGCACCGGCAGCAAACTCGTCATCGGATTCAACGTAGATATCATGCCGAAGCTGAAGCATGAAATCAAAGAATTCGGTGTGGAGGTGCGGCTTTACGATACCGTTTATAAATTGACCGAAGACATACGAAAAATTGCCAAAAGTGTTAAGATCACCGCTCCCGAAGAAAAAATTACCGGCAAAGCCAGAGTCATTGCCACATTCAAATCCAGTTCTAAGGGAATGGTTATCGGATGCGAGGTGCTTGAGGGCGCCATTGAGCTGGGTAAAAAATTTCGGGTTATCACCGCCATGGGACCGGCGTATTTTGGGAAAATTACATCACTGCAGATCGAAAGAAGAAATGTTAAGTCGGGCAAACCCGGACAGCAGGTCGGCATCAAGCTGGTGGGCTGGAACAAAGCCAGAGTCGATGACCTGTTGGAATGTTATGAAAGCCAGCAGCCAAAGGGGGGCGGGCCGTGGAAACCCAGCAGTGGTGTCGTTCGCTCGGGATCATCATAGAACACATATAAATATCTTTATCGAGGACGAGGAGGAGTACGAGTACGATGTATTACTACGTTTCGCCTCGTAATCGTCGTCGTTCTCGTTCTCGTTATTCATGCTAAGAAAAGAGAAAAATTCGATGCCAGTCAACTTCATCTATATGACCGCAAGCAGCAAAACCGAAGCCCAGAAAATCGGAAAAGCCCTGGTGGAATCCCGCCTGGCTGCGTGCGTGAACATTTTGGACAACATGCAATCCATTTATCGATGGGAGGAAAAAGTTCAAGAAGATGCAGAGGTGGTTTTAATTGCCAAAACCACTGAAAGTCTTGTTGCTGAGCTAATTGATAAAGTCAAATCCCTGCATAGCTATGACTGCCCGTGTATCGTCAGCCTGTCAGTATCAGACGGCTACCGGCCCTTCCTGGATTGGGTCCAGGGTGAGGTAAAAAAATAGCCGCGCAATTCGATTCTTCAACCTTTCTCAACATAGCATGAAAATCGTGGCTGAAAGCCACTCCCACTGCTATAAGTAGCCAGCGCAATTTCTTATGTTTACTTCCGAAGCAATTTGTGGGAGCGGCATCTTGCCGCGAAGTTCGAGTTTAAAAGTAGGACAGCCCAATGCGGCTGCCAAATGGGGCCGGCACTGTGACCAACCCTATTTTTTGGGTTCAAAAGTCACCTTTAAAAACCTGGGCCGATACAGCCGGGCATCATTTGCGATTTTATTAAAATCCACTGAACTGGCAATATAGGTTATGATAAGCTCATCGGGAGTTTGCGAAAGCGTTGCATGCGCCTTGGCAGCGTAGCAGAAAACCGAACTATCCCAATCGGCTTCAGGGCACTGATAAAGATATACCGGATCACTCCAGGGGCCCTGGGGTTCCCGTGACAAACGCACCAGAATATTTTTCGACAATCCATCCTGAGAATAGACGACTGCATATTGCCTCAGCAGCGCAAGATAACTTACCGAATACTCGTTGGGCAGATTTGCGCTCAACCGGCCGGCCTGCCTGAAATCCGATACCCAGCGGCCGTTGGCATAAAAGCGCCACCGGGAATAGTCGGACAGCAGGGACACCGGTACCCGTGCTAAAATCATGTGTTTTGTCCGATCGGTGCTGCCGTGATCTTCAGCCGTTCCGTAAATATATAAGACATTATCGATCTTTAAAACTGCCGATCCCCAGAGGATGCTCTCGGATTCTGAAAATGTTGTCCAGGGAATTCGAGATTGGCGAACCCGCCAGGCGGACGGCAATTCCCCGGGATTTTCCACATGTCCCAGCCAGACCCCGATAATCTTAAAATCAAAGACGGCATCTGTCGCGGTTCGTTCAACCTGGATTAGAAAAAGGTACAGCCCTTTTGCCGTCATCACGCCGTCAAACACCCAGAACCACCCCCGGCCATCGGCCGGTCGTATTAAAGCAGCGGGGTTGCCGTCGTCTCCCCGGCCGCAGTAAAAATCCATTTCAGCTTCGGGCGGGCGCCTGCCGTGCTGGATGGCAACCGTATTATTGACAATGGTGGCATTTGCGTGCCGACCGTTTTTTATCTTTCCGATCCAGGTATCGCCAAAAAACCAGGCAATCTTGTGTTGATCTAAGGCAACCGAATAGGCCCCGTCTCCACCGGTCCAGCCATCTTCGTTTGAAAAAAGGGCATCATATTGCGGCAGCGTTTCAACTGCGACATTCGGCCCCGGCTGTCCGCCCGCGCAGCATATTAGCGTTACCGCTAATAAGATTATAA
>JASFPY010000183.1:0-5473 GCA_050115755.1 Desulfobacteraceae bacterium
CAACAGGGGATCGGGTTGGCTTCGGTCAATACGAAATTTGGGGATGATCGGATAAAATGAGCTTAAAATCATTTAACGGCAAAGAACGAAGAGCGTATGTCAGACTCGAAAGTTCTTTGCCGGTAAAATTCAAAATTTCTGCAGAGCAAAAGAACAAAACCTATACGGCAACGACAAAAAATATCAGCCGGGGTGGGCTCTGTCTGGAAATTGACCACCATGCCCAGCAACTGCTCGAGAATTTAGCCGGTATCGATCTTAAAATCAGCATTGATCTCGATACATTGATACCCCAGCCCAAGACGGCAGGTACTGCCAGGTCCACCTGGATCAGCAGCCGGGTGGATTGGGCGCGCAAGCCCACTGCCAAAAATCCCGCGATGTTGCTGGGCCTTGAATTTGAAGGTGTAAGCGACGATGCCCGCAGGCGGATCCACGGCTATATTGTCGAAGCGTTTGTGAAGCGCTATGAGGAAAATGAGTAGAAGCCATTTCAAAAGCCGCGAACCAACGGAAATGGGGTTTTGAAATGGCTTCTAAAAAAAAGAGAGCGGCCGTTCGCTAGCTGTCGACCGTCTCTCTTTGGGTTGAAATAATAAGAATGAGATTTTGCCCTTTAGCCGTTTACCATTGACCGGCTTCAATGAACAGCAAGACGCATTCCTTATTCTATCTTGTCTACCAGGCCCCAGTCCATGGCCTTTTCAGCGCTAAACCAGGTGGTTTTATTTTCGAGTTGTTCCCACTTGGTTTTATCCAGCCTGGAGTTGGCAGTTAGCTTCCCAATATATCGTTCCCGCAAAAGATGCATCAATTCGTTTTGAGAACGAATATCCGATGCGGTCTCACGTCCCGGCCACTTCCATAGGGCGGCTTCATGAACCATGAAAATCGTTCCAGGGGCTGCAAAACGCTGGTTGCAAACCGCAAATACCGGCACAGCCGCACTGGCGATGATTCCGGAGGCGTGAGCGGTTACACGGAATCCTTTTCGCCGGGCGCGTTCGATTTGATCCGCCAGTGCAAGACCTGAAAAGGCGTCCCCGCCGGGTGAATTAATAAATAAATTTACATCCCGGATTTTGGTGTTGTTTTCCAAAACAACCAGATCATTCCAGAGTCGGGTGACATCCGAAACCGATAGGCCCGAAAATATCTTAACGAAAGCCTGATCGTTAGAAATGAAAGAGAGCTGGGAAAGATGTCCTTCCTGATTGGGGACTTCCATGGATTTGTTAATCCGCTCCGGCTCATCTGAATTGGCAACTTTGACGTTGGTCGGGTCTGCCGCCTGGACCTTTACAACGACCTCCTGGGGCGAAGTTTGCCCATTCCCAGTCGGCATGGTGGCACAACCGATCAAAAAGATACCAACAACTGCAACAAGTACCAAACGTTTTAACATGGCAAAACCTCCTCATATTTCGATTCGTTATAGGGTATTGGTAATTGAAGCAAGATTTATACCAAAACAGAACGCCGCCATAATCAAAATATATCTTATTAATTTCAATTAGTTAAAAAAATATTTGATTTTGGGCTGCCAGCCAGCTGCCGAGAAATTTTTTCCGGAGTCACGGATTTGACATAACAGAGTCAGTCTTGCCTGGGGCTTAAAAATGAGCCCGTATCGGATGGCCGGGAGGGAAATCTGAAGAAAATATTATTTAGATTTCAAGTCTTTAAGAAACATACCGATATTACCTTAATGAGAGGAAATTGATCCTTTTCGAAAGAGGAAGCAAGTGGTGGCACTTACAGAATATGAATGCAGCGTTTCGATTCCAAATTCAGATATCTGGATTATATCCGGCGGCAGGGATTCGCAAATTGATCTGAGCGCCATTGAAGGCGCCAAAAAGAATGAACAACTAAAGGCGGTCAAGGAATATCGAATTTCAGATATCGCTTATTACCTGCTGAATCCGATGCCCATCGAAGTGGATAAACGGCTAATCGGATGTGAAATCCATTATCAACAGGGGCTGACAACCAAGATTATTGAAAAAATAAAGCGTCTTTTTCCCCGCAGACTCCGTCATCTATGGAACGGCCATATGATTCCGCCGGAAGTCCTTCTATCTCATTGTAAGATAGAGATGCCCACTTTGAAAGATAAAGCGCTCGAGGATCATTTAACCCGCATTTATGAATCCTTGCGCCTATATGATTCGGTTTCCAGGCGCCTGCCGCAGCTCGAGTCCCGTCATATCGCGCATGTAATCGGCATATGCAAAGATATTGGCGGCAGCTTGACCTATTTAAAGCTTCAAGGCAGCAGTGATGACAAACTCAAATATGTGCAAAATTATATTTCAAAAGATGTGGGTGTTCTGCTTCACAAAGCTTATATCGGCGATGGCTTGTTTGAGATGCGGGGGTTTGATTTCACGGCCTATGATGCCGGTCGTGCGCATCGACTCATTGTCTATCGACAAAACGATAAACCCCAGTGCTGTGTATTGAATTCAAAAAATACGGTGGAATACTGCCTGGATACTGTGCATCTGCTGAAGTTTTTGCTTTTGCTGCAACAAGCGCTGGTGGATGATATGAAACTAAACGCTGCCTTTGATATTTGCATGCGCGGAAAGGCAAAGCCATTGAAATTATTTTTTAACCGACAGCTCGGAGTGGATTATTCAAAGTCCCAATTTCCCGCAATTTACCGCGACATATTAAAGGCTAAAAAGACCAATTCAAACCAGCAAAATCTGATCAGGCCCGCTTTAAATTATTTACAGATCGGAATTTCTTTTAATTATTTGCCGCAGCCAGAAAGTGAACAAGATAACATCGTCACGCTGATTTCAGTGCTTCACGATCTAAGAGCACTGGAATTGCTCAGGAAAACCTTGCCCCAGGTCTACAATGAGATTGAAAAGCGGGTGGGGATATCTGAAGCCGGCCGCTTTTACCTTTTGGATTCAATAGAAGGTTGCAACAATGATGAGTGACTATAAGGATAATGATTATGAATGGATAAAAGAGCTGCTGGATTATCCACGCCAGCTGGAAGCGCGGCTTGACTTTTTTGATAACACTTCTCAGATTCAAATCCCTGAAGATCCGATTGACCGTGTCATCTTCCAGGACAAAGCCAAGCGGGCGATTCGGAAAACTGCGCAAAACCGGGGCCACATTCTGATGGTGGGGGGTCCGGGAACCGGTAAATCCATGCTGGCCAATATGTTCAAGGCGGTTTTGCAAAAATCCCTGGGTGATTATTTGCGCCCCTCGGATGCCATCATTGCCTATCCCGGAAAAGATAAAAACCATGTGCGGATTGCGTATGAAGAGGCTGAAACAATTGAAGCGCTGTTGGAAAATTTTAACAGAGCGATTGATATGGCAAGGGAGGCTGTAGATGAATTCAGCCTGGCAGATCAAATCCATTCCGTCCGCAAAGCCAAAATGGGATTTTTGTGGGCTACGGTGATTGGCATGGCCGCCGGCATTTTTTATCCACCCGCTTTTGTAGCCGTCGGGTTGACGGGAATGGGCGCTATATTCATGTATATGCAGGAGAACAATCACCGCGCTCAGGAAAAGATTCAAAGAGAGTCACACAGCGATCGTCGCAATGCCGTCAAGCACCTGTATGATATGGTGCCGGATATTTTATATGATCCCCGAAAAGATAACGACTTGATGGCCAGAATATCGGAACCGGATGCCAGAAATATGAAGGGTGGTTTTCGCCACGATCCATATCAGTCCGGCAATCTCGAAACCCCTTGCCACAAACGGGCTTACCTGGGAGCACACGCAAAGTCTCCCATCATTTATATCGATGAGTTAAAGACCCTGATTAAGGTCGGCTACATGGCGGAATTGCTGGAGATTATGCAAAACAAAAAATATATCCTTGAAGGCGGCAGAAATACCGGCAGCGGCGCCGCCGATCGATCCGAGAATCATCTAAAAGCTGACAATATTATCGTTGCCTGCTGCAACCATGACACGCTGCAGCATCTTCAGCAGGAAGGCGAAGGCGCGTTTCTAAGCCGCATTGAGGATAAAGGCGAAATTATCCGAATGGAAAGTGCGGTACCGGAAACGCCTGAAAATATTCGGCAGGTGGCACAGTATATTAAACAGGAGATTCTCAACCTGAGCCAGGAATTTAAGGATTCCTGGGGTGAGGTAATTGAAAGGGAAGGTTATGAAAGAGTCCGGCAGCGCAGCGAGTATATTTTTGGGAAGTCACTTTCAGCTGATTTTAAGCTGCAGGTACGCGAGTTTGACAAAAGTGCCGTTCTCGAACTGATTAAAGAGCTTCGGTGCCGTTCTTCCGACGGTAAGCTCAGCAGTATTTTACGCCCGATAAATGGTGTCATCAAATCTGCCGAGTTTGAGGCTATTTTTGGAAATTCGGCACGGGTTGAGGCGCGGCATGTCAAACAGGCCCTTAAAGACCATTTGAGTTTAGAAAGCGGCCTTTCCAAAGAATTCAGTGAGCGTAAAAAATATCTAAAAAAATATATCGACTCGATGACCGATTCCATCGGCTATGTGGTCGGGCTGGCCGTCATCCATTCAAGTTCCAGCGGACAGATGGTAGGCCAACCCCTGCCGATTCATTGTCAGATTAATCTGGGAAACGAAGATAAAGTGGTTGCCCCGGGGAAAATTGGCGATATCGCCAAGGCTGCGGCGCAAAATGTCCGGGCTTCAATTAAGAAGGTGTTAAACAAAATCGGGGCTCCGTATGTCGGTTATGAAATGTACGTTGAATATATCCAGGCGCACGGCGGGGTTGAAGGCGACAGCGCCTCTGTCGCCATTGATATTGCACTGATTTCGGATTTTGTAAAACAACCGGTCAACCAGCGATACGGCGTTACCGGCTCCCTGACCGGCGACATTATTCTGGCGGTTGGCGGTGTAACCGAAAAAATTCGTTCAATCATGGATCCGGTCCTGGGTATGGAGGGCGCCTGCATACCCTGGCTGAACAAACGTGACATTGAGCCGTTGTTGATCAATGCTGAAAGTAAGTACATTTTAACCGATGACATTCCCGGGATACGGATCTACCGGTCAGCCGGTAAAAAAGAACCGTTCGATATTTTTTTTTGCAAGACCAAATACAATGCCTATCAAATCCTGATGGGATTGAAGAAAGAAGCGGTGGAAACCCTTATGGCCCAAAGGAGCAGAAGCGATCTTGAATTCATGCAGAATAAAGGCAATTCTGTGGATCAGGCCGGACCGGCGATTTAAAGCGAATAGGCCCGTTCGGGATTTTTCACCAATTGATCGGTTTTAATTTATAAAAGGGATACGTTAGGTTTTCATGAGAATAGAATGTCCAAATTGCCGCAGAATCTGTGCGATTTCCAGCGATTTGATTGTTACCCAAAAGCGGGCATTGGAACTCTCGTGTTCCATATGTAAAGCGGACTTCCATGTCCAATTGTCCCTGCCGGCGGAAATAAAACCGGGGGACGCCCAGGGGGCATCTTCCAGT
>JASFPY010000184.1:0-5444 GCA_050115755.1 Desulfobacteraceae bacterium
CTGGAATTCTCACCAAATTGAAAGAAGAGATCAATGCAAACTGATAGAAATTTTATGATCACACTGGGGTGTTTGCTAGCGGCTTTCGCGGTGGCGCCACTAATCATTTCCAATGTCCATTTTCAGCATCTGATGATCATGCTGCTTCTTTATGCGGCGCTAAGCCAGGCCTGGAACCTAATCGGTGGCTATGCGGGCCAGGTGTCCTTTGGCCATGCCGTATTTTTCGGCATTGGCGCCTATGCGGCCATGGCCCCTCTGAACCAGTGGGGGCTAACCCCTTGGGTCGGAATGGCTGTCGGCGCGCTGATCGCCACCATCGTGGCGATTGTCATCGGAATACCGGTTTTTCGACTTAAGGGCCACTATTTTGCTATTTCCACCTTTGCCGTAGCCGAGGTTGTGCGAGAACTCTTCTCCAATTGGAACTGGGTGGACGGACCCATTGGGCTGGACGCCCCCGTACTGGATCAGGGATGGGCCAATTTCATGTTCTACCAAACCAAGTTGCCTTACCATTATACGGCCCTTATCATTTTTTTCCTTGTCACGATCCTAACCTTCCGAATGGAGCGTTCTCGGATGGGGTATTATTTTCGAGCCATTAAACAGCGACCGGAAGCCGCCCAGGCAATGGGCGTTAATATTTCTTTATACAAACAATATGCATTAATGATCAGTGCTTTCTTTACCGCAATCTGCGGCTCTTTTTATGGGCTCTACGTGCTTCATATCGAACCGGCGACCGTGCTCTCCCTGGAAATTTCCATCAAGATCGTCTTGATTACTGCTTTGGGCGGCACAGGATCCCTGTGGGGTCCTTTGCTGGGATCCATGATACTGATTCCCCTGCAGGAATACAGCAGAGTCTGGCTGGGCGGTACCGGAATGGGGATAGACCTGATTGTGCTGGGCACACTGATCGTGCTCATCTGCATTTTTGAACCCCGAGGGATAGTTGGACTGTACCAACGGTTCATATATCAGAAAAGGAACGAGTGATGGCCATTTTGGAAGCGAAAGATGTCAGCATGCATTTCGGTGAGCTGGTGGCGCTTGACGGCATCCACCTGTCTGTGGAAGAAGGCGAAATTTTGGGACTGATCGGCCCCAACGGCGCAGGGAAGACAACTTTTTTTAACTGCATCTCCGGTTTCCTCAACGCCTCCCGCGGCGAGATCCGTTTCAAAGAACAGAATATCACCGGTATGGCTCCCCACCGTGTCTGCCATATGGGGATCTGCCGCACCTTTCAGATCGTTCAGAGTTTCAGCGAAATGACGGTGCTGGAAAACGTAATGATGGGTACCTTTTGCCGTCATGCCAACACAAAAAAGACGATGGATCTTGCGCATGAGATTCTCGAATTTACAGGTTTGGTGGAAAAACGTAATATAAAGGTCGGCAGTATGACACTGGCCGACCAAAAGCGCATCGAACTATCCAGAGCTATTGCTACCGAGCCCAAACTCATGCTGCTCGACGAGGTGATGGCCGGACTAAATCCGACCGAAACAGAGGAGGCCATTGCGCTGATTCAAAAAATCCATGAAAAAGGGATTACCCTTATCGTCGTGGAACACGTTATGGAAGTGATCATGAAAATTTCAAAGCGGATCGCCGTTTTCGACTCGGGTGAACTCATCGTGGAGGGTCCGCCGAAAGAAGTTGTTCTGGATGAACGCGTCATCAAGGCATATTTAGGCGAGGAATATGATGCTCAAGGTTAACGGAATATCGGTTCGTTACGACATTGTCCCCATTTTGGAAAATGTTTCTTTTTCGGTCGAGGAAGGCCAGTTCGTCGCCATCGTCGGGGCCAACAGCGCTGGTAAGACGACCATTCTAAAAACCATTTCCGGGCTCGTGAACCCATTTGAGGGATCCATCGAGTTTCTGAACCAACCCATCCAAACCATGCCGCCATACGAAATCGCTGCCAAGGGGATTGCCCATATTCCAGAAGGCCGACGCATTTTCGATAAAATGACGGTCGGGGAGAACCTATTGGTCGGTGCCCATACGCGCGACGAGACCGAAGAGGTGGCAGAGACCATGCAGGAGATGTTCAGCCTCTTTCCCATACTCAAAAAACGAGAAAACCAGAAGGGAGAGACCCTCAGCGGTGGTGAACGCCAACAACTCGCCATTGCAAGGGGGTTAATGGCCAAACCCCGCCTGCTGATGCTGGATGAACCGTCACTGGGTTTGAGTCCTATCCTGTCTCACAAAGTGATACGGACCTGTGAGACGATTCGGAACAAAGGCACCACCATTCTTATGGTCGAGCAGAAAGTCACCGAGGTGTTGAAGTTGGTCGATCGGGGTTATGTGCTGCAACGCGGCCAAATCATAATGGAGGGCAAAGGCACAGAACTCCTTGAGTCCGATCTGATTCGCAAGGCCTATCTAGGAATGTAAGATCAAAACCATCGATTGGATTATTCAACGATAAAAAGATTGTTTTCATAAGTTTCAATGTTTTAAAACTTTGTAAGGTTAACTTCAGTAATCAAAAGAACCGCTTACCTTAGAGGATCTCACAGTAACTGCATGATGGAGTAAAAACATGAACGACGACAACGCGTTCGAGGGAATTATGCTTCCCCGCTCGCTCATGGAAGACATCACCGATTCATTGAGAGATGCGATCGTTGAAGGGAGACTGCAACCCGGACAACAGATTGTAGAGAAAGAACTTCAGAAGACATTGGGCGTAAGCCGAGCCCCTATTCGCGAAGCGCTTCTGAAACTTGAAGGTCAGGGGCTGGTGGTCATAATTCCGCGCAAAGGATCATTTGTTCGAAACATTACGGCAAGATTTATTCAAGAAAGTTTCACCATTCGAGCCTGGTTAGAGGGGTTGGCCGCCCGTATATCCTTAAAACACCTGAATGAATCGGATTACGATTGTTTTGATAAAATTTTAGAGGATATGGCACGGCTGGCTAAAAAAAAGGATTTTAAAGGCTATTTTTATCGTCATTGGGATTTTCATAATGTATTTATAAAAGGCAGTCGCAATGAGCTTTTAATCGAAAAAGTTGAGGTGCTTCGCAGACAATCGTTGTGGCTCAGTTATTCAATTACCTATTTTGAAAAAAAACATAAAATGTCCCAAGCCATTCATGCAAAAATAATCGACGTTTTTAAAAAAGGTGATCCGGATGAGATTGAAAGAGAAGTCCGTGACCACATTCTCAAAGCAACAGAAGATTATGTTAAATATTTAAATGAAACTTATCCGAATAAATCTCGTCTGAGAATCGCTCAGCTTAGCTGAGTTGCAATCGACTTTCATTCCTGATTAGCGCTATCCAAAAAACGATACCTATACATTTGGCGCCAAGTTGGCCTGCATGAGGGCGGGGCTTTTCATTACCGCGTTCAGGACGTACTCGCGGCTGCTTTCCAAGTGCTCTTTCGTAATGGCGGCGGCCTTTTCGCCGTCGCCGTTTACCAGTGCGGTGACAAGCTCGGTGTGGCCGTGTTCCCAGTGCTCGGCGCTTTGAGCGACTAAGATGCCCAAAAATAGCATACGGCTCATGTGGTCAATGATTTGTTCTAGGATTTTTGCCAGGCGCGCGTTTCCCGAGGACCGGCAAATAGCCAGATGAAACTCGCGGTTGGCGGAAAGATACGCTCGTTGGGTCGCACGGTTGCCGTGAATGTAACCTTTTTTGCAAACCCGGTCTAGGCTTTTAAGATATCGCTCGTCAACATTGCCTGCTGCCAGGCGGGCGGCCTCGGTTTCCAGAAGCAGCCGGACGTCCCATATGTCATGGATATCCTTCATCGTAAGGGGCTCAATAACATATCCTCTTCGGCTTTGGGGCTGAACCAGACCCTCCTGTGCGAGGCTCGCCAGTGCTCGGCGCAACGGAGCCTTTCCCATGGCAAAGCGCTCTGCAAGCTGAGACTCGGAAACCGCCTGCCCGGGGGCCAGCTCATTGACGATAATCGCCTCTTTAATTTTTTCATAGGCGATCTCCGATAAAAGCCGATCCTTGGCTTTACTGCCGTTTTGATCGGGTAGGCCGTTGGAACCGGACCGGTTATTATTAATCGAAGTGGCTTTGTTCATGAATTTCTCCTGAACGGCTTTGGTCCGATTCATGGGGATACAAGACCGCTGATAAAATTTTTAAGGTCTTCATAACATTCTCCATGCATTATTTGGCAGGCGGGCTTTGACGAACCAACAAAACGACTCCTGCTTGCGATGCGGTTTCCAGATACGAGAAGCCGCTGCCATTTTTGCGGCGTCCGCTTGAAAGCACCTTCAGACCCATCGCCTTAATCTCAGCATCCGTAGCGCTGATATCGTCCACCTCGAAACCGATGTGGTAGACACCCTCGCCTTTTTTCCTCAGGTGGTCCTTGTAAAGGCTATCCCCATCGCCGGGTTCGATCAGCTGAAGCTGTACCGGTCCAATCTGGCAACATTTAATCTTTAAGTTATAAAAACCTTCTTCGTCGGGCACGTTGATCTTCTCGTACTCTTTCATGGGGGGATAGTCCACCCACGGCCCGATACCGATAGACTCATAAAACTTTTGCGTCTTTTCCGCGTCTCTTACCACGATAGAGATATGGTGAAGCTTGTTGAAAGGTCCTTTTCCCATAGAATCTTTAACCATTGAGTTTCCTCCTCTTTTTATCAAACAGCTTTGTCCTCTTTTTCAACAGCAATAGCAAAATCCGGACACACGATTTCGCAAATGCCACAACCGTTGCATTTTTCCGCGTTACTGACCTGTGGCAGCGTGTATCCCTTGGCGCTGATGGAGGAAGAGATTTTCAAGACCTTTTTGGGGCAGCTCTCCACACAGATGAGACAACCCTTGCAGTAATCCGTATTGATGAAAATCTTTCTCATGACTTCTTCTCTGCGCATTTTTCGATGATGGCCTCGTATTTTTCGGTCCATTCGGGTCGGGGTGTATCACAAAATTCCCCCACGGGGATCTTGCTGCTGCCCTCGGCTTTTTTAATGGGCACGGTCATCGTCTTAAACGCTCGTATCATCTCCACAGGTGTTTGTTTTTTGTGCACCGGGCACTGGGACAAAATTTCAATCAAGGCGGCGCCCTTTTTACATATGGCCTTTTTGATGGCTTTAATCGTCTTATGCGGATGCGCCGTTGTCCACCTCGCTACGTATGCTGCGCCTGAACTTTGCGCCAGCCGGCACAGATCGAAGGCATCTTCGATGTTGCCATAGGGTGTGGTGGAAGTGACCGCCTGGCTTAGCGTCGTGGGTGCCACCTGGCCGCCGGTCATGCCGTATAGTCCGTTATTCATGCAGATTACGGTAACGTTGATATTGCGGCGAAACGCGTGAATAAAGTGGTTTCCACCAATGGCCGCAGCATCACCGTCACCGGTAAAAACAACAATATTCAAGTCGGGATTGGCTAAAAGTACACCAGTGGCGATGGCCA
>JASFPY010000185.1:0-5438 GCA_050115755.1 Desulfobacteraceae bacterium
CTGCGCCATTGCCGGGAACACACCTGCCTGATGCATTACTGCCGCAATGCGCACGATGTGGATCGCAAATCGGACCAACTTTGCCGCTATTGCAAGGTTTTGCTGGAAGATGAAATAAAACGGATGGAAGTAAAATAAGCAAAATGTTTTAGGGCAGGCTTGAGAACCAAAACTAAACGTCTCCGGTTATCTTCCCGTTACGGGTACATTGCCGATAGCCGAACGCTCATATTTGAAACCGTTATGGAATGGATAGGTAAAATGGCGCAACGTTTTAAGCGGGTTTCCATCGTCGAAGCGATCAGCAGTGTCGTAAAAAATAAAGGAAGTGAATCGAAAAATGGAGCAAGCCGGATGTATACCGATCACGGTACAATTCCCATTACCAATTGCCCTTCGACGCTGCCCTTTTTCACCGGATGCTGCTCCTGCCCTGTGGCCGCAGGCACTTTTTCAGACACGTAGCGGTAGGCCTCATCGACGGTGACTAGCCCGTCGGCGTCGGTATCTGCCGAACCTCGCAGCCCCTGCATTAGATAGTAGGTAAAGACTCCATGGCCCAGCTCATCTTTTTCTACGCTCACCTCGTTGGCAGAAGAAGCGGTAATGATCACCTTACCCTTACCGCCGGCCAATCGTTCCAAAAAGCGGTCTGACAGGTTCGCTCGCACCCCGGTGACACTCACCGTTCGGCCTCCGCTGGCGCCGCTGTAACAGGCATCGACCACAAACACCAGTCGCTCGGAGCGGATCCGGTTAAAGATATACGCCACCTCGCGCATCGGCAGCGCTGAGGCATAAAGATCGTTAGGATTAGCTTCGTAGGGCAGAAGGTATTTTTCAAGTCCGTCGCCGTCCGGGCTCATCATATCTCTCTCGGTGGCCCCGTGGCCGGCAAAGTAGATGATCACCATGTCATCGGCACCGGCCTTGTTTTTCACCTTCGTGCCCAATGTCGAGCGAAGTGCCGGCAGCGTGGCCTGCTCGTTGAGAAGCAAAAAGACATTTTCCGGCGGCACCTGGTTGTCCATCACCAAAAGGTCGTAAAAAGCCCTGGCATCTGCCACCGCGTAGTTTAGCGGGCGGATGTTGGGATAGCTGTCGATGCCCATTATCACTGCCCAAAGGTTTCGCCGCCGTTCGATACGGTGCACGGTCAGTGATTTTTCAACTAATAGCCCATCGGTGTCCGTGGCCTGGATTTCGATGATATTGGCGCCCTTGGATAGGCCGATACGCTGCTCGATCTCCAACCGGCGCGGATAGCCGCTATCGGCGATGCGGATGCCGCGCTCGCCGCTCAGGTTCACTTTGAGATTGTTGACTAAAATGTCGAGCTGTTGAAGGCCCGTTTCGTCCTGGATCACCGCCGACAGCTGCACGGACTTGGCCTCGGTCTGCATGCCGTGCTTCGGGGCAGCGATCAGCAGCACCGGCGGGTTTTTCACCCCCTCGCTCAACTTGATTAAAAGCTGCTGCTCTCGCTGCTCTTTTTCTGCCAGCTGCTGGCTCAGTTGCTGGCTTTTTTGACGCTCCATGCCCAGCTCGCGCTTCATTTTCTCAAGTTCGGCCAGCGTGGCGGCCAGCTTCGCCAACCGCCTCTCCAGGGCCTGAAGCTGTTCTTGATCGATAGCTTTGCCCTGCATGAGACTGATCTCCTGTCGGGTCGTTTCCAGTTCCTGGGAGGCCTTTTTTTCAGCCAAGATAACCTTTTTCACCTCATTGAAATACGCCTGTGAATCACGCAGGGCTTTGCTTTCAGGATCCCTTTGCATTTGCTTACTTAAAAAATCAGCGATTTGGATATAATCCTTTGTGGACCAGACGATGATATCCACCGAAAAGGAACCCGCATCGTCCATGTAACTTTCCGGATAGTAGGGCTCGCCGTTAAACTTCGTCTGTTCACCCGTCTGGTTTTGATAGCCGATTAACAATTCACCGGATAAAAGACTCTCAGTGGTAGCGCTGTTTTTTTTCCCCGGTAGCGGCATGAAATACTGACTTCTGCTGCCGATTCTGGCGATAAGCGGCCATCCCAGTTCCGGTCGGATGTCGTGCAACTTGCAGTTTTTTCCGGGGCAAAAATCAATCTGACCGGTCGCCATAATCGTGTACACGTCATTTTTATCGATGAATACGCCGGTTTTTTGCATACCAACCTGCCCGCCACGCAGAGCCAAGTGCTTGTATGTTTTGATAACTGTCGGCAATGGCTTGTCGGTGTCGACAGTGAAGTTGGGAGATGATGAACAACCAAAGCAAAAAATAATGAAGCTGATAGCCAGAGAGATAGCTGGAAGGATATGGTAAAAACGTCTCAACCCAAGCCTCCTTTAGAGCAACTTAAGTTGGGGATAAAATATCCATAAACCCGATATATACATTATTACAAAATTCGTTATCGTAAAACCCAATTTACAAAAAATGGTCGCTACAAATGTGGGATAAGAAATTGCATTTGTCTAACGCGAATATAGCGAGCCATTAATTGTGTGTCAATACACGAGCAATTCCAGGGTTGTATTAGGTGAAAATCAGGGGAAACCACAATATTTTGTATAACATAAAATCTTTAGAAAGGCATTGAACGCTCACGCGACTTCTTTTACCGCATGTGGCGCGACACCTTCTTCGTCTGATTAATGTTGCTGTCAGCGTGCCTGAATCGAATCTTCGGAATTCCATTAAAATTATTACCCACTTCATTTGGCAATCCCAAAATTTTCAGACTCGACCTTGAAATCAGTTAGAAAAAACCGGCATCGGATAATCGACTCTGATGCCGGTCAAAAGTTTTTGTTTGTTTTATATTAGTAAAGATAATTCCTATCTATCTGCAACGGGCCCTGTATTTTCAGATAGGGCTTTTAGGGAACCAGCCATGTGGACTGCAAATTATGCTTATCCCACTCAAATAGGGCACGTCGATTCCCGGTTATTCTCAAAAGCAACCAATCAATTGAAAATATGTGCACCACAATGACCATAAAATGCTTCCGGCACTTTTCGGTTTCAAAAAGGGTTGGGATTTTATTGAGCAAAAAATCGGGCAATCCGGATGAGGGCATATCGATGCGTGCGCCGGGAGGCTGTGAGGTGCAGTAATTCAGACGACTTGTGATGCGGGTCTCGGCCCACTGTCTATCCGCATATGAATCATGGGCATGTAATGTTGCATGTCCCCGTATTCTCAACTGAATCTTATTTTGGGGGTGATAAAACAGCCAGCTGGTCTGCGAGCAATTCATAATTTCTTGCACTTTTGCGGAGCGCGCATCGGTATGGCAAACTAAAATTCGGCCGGGCACCTTGACCTGCCTTAGGATAACGGTTCGCAAACTGCAGCCCTCTCTTGATGCAGTACCCAGTATCGGCCAATGAAAAGGATCATCCGAATGGATGGCGCCCTGCTCAAGCATATACCAGATATTATCTAATATGCCATCAAGCGTGTCCGATTTTCCATTTCTGATTTTCATTTTTTATTCTTCTCATCAACATCGGCCTCGACACAAAGGGCTGAACTGCTGCGATAAGGCAGGACACCTTCCACCTGAATGACACGCTTGGGACCGGGCTGGGAAGCTCCGGGCATCCGGAAGGTCGTTACATCGATTGGCTCAATGGGGGTTTCTCTGGGAGGATCTATCTGCGGTATCCATGCATAGGGAATCCGATAGGCCCTGTAAATCATGTTGACATTGAACAATTTTCCCCAATAGGGGCTAATGTATTCCCAAACGATCTCATGGTCTCGAGTCAACTCGAATATTCGGCCACCGGAGCCCTCGGTGATCAACGTGTTGCCGTTGGGCAGGCGCTGGGCGGAACTGATAAAAGGGCTATAGAACCGGTTGCTGTCCACAGGTTGGACGAGCTCGGCCTCCTGGGGGGTGTACTGCCAGGCGACTTTAAGGTTAATGGGATCGAACTCCAGAACCCGGGAGTAGTCCCGCAGCGCATTTTTAAGGCCCATGATAGATCCCGGATTGGGTGCGCCGTACCCAGCCCAGCCGCCGTTGTCAAAAACAAGAATATTGCCTTCTCCCGGCAAGCCTCGGGGAATCATGTGGGCGTGGTGCTGCCCGATGATCCATCCCATGTCCTTCAACGCTTGACTGGCATTATAATCTGGTCCGATTTTCCACACAATGCTGCCCTTCGCTTTGTCTATGATCGCTGTGATGTTGGTCTCACGAGCACACCAGATGATGTTGTCCGGATGAAATCGTTTGTCGCCTTTTTCATACCATTTATTCGGCCCCAGAAGAGATATTGAATTAATATGCATCCAATCCCCCATCCCGCCGCCTGCAGGTCTCATATTGGGGTTGCGGCACAAAATATTTTTGGCTTCCTCGCTGAATGCGAATTCCTCGAAATGCTCGCTGCAGATCCACTCCCAAATGATGTCCCCTTCCCATGTTGCTTCGATGATCACATCGTCCAGCAGGGGTTTGTCGGAAATGTTCGTGTTTTTCAGATTTTTGTGGGAGAGAATCATCGTCTTTCCCCCATCCACCAAAGGCTCCATCTCCGGCACATAATAGCCCACGGGGTTCCCTTCCCGCTGGTAATCGTGATGCTGCCGGGCCATCCACTGCGGTTCCTCTCCCGGATCTTCTATAAATTCGTGCTGGTTGAATTTCCAGACGACATTGCCGTCCCAATCGACCTGGACAAGATCTACATAGTCTTGCATACCATAGGCCGTGTTTCTTTCACCCGAACTGCCGACCAGGTGTCCGTCTGGCAGAATCCTGTTTGGCATGCCATGGAAACCCTTCCAAAGCTGTACTTCGCCACCGTTCATGTCAATCAACAGGGCACCGATCTCCCTGGCTTGAAAGATCGTGTAGCCGTTATAGCATTTCTCAGGATCATAGATCGTCGTCCCGGTCGGGTAGATGCTTGGATACGTCATTTAAAACTCCTTTATTGCAACGATTACTCAAAATTTCTCTATTTCCGTATAGACCTGATGTCTCCTGGCAGCTGACCGATAAGGCAGCAGGTCCTCTGGGGTCAAGTCTTTGAGAAATTTGAATCGTTCATCTGAACCTTGCGCCAGCTTGAAAGGACGCAATCGATAAGGTTGTCGGTTATCATCGGTTACTTCTTCGATGAGCTTGGCGGCTTTTCCGATCTCATCAGGCGTAAGGTAACGGATTTCAGCCTGTCCAGCCTCTTCGGTAGTAAACGGAGCGACCTTCGTCTCAAATCGGTATTCAGGAAAGCGGGTAACAAGGCGGATGGTCTTCAGAATTTCCTGGTCATCGATCGGCGCCTCCAGAATTCGTGCATAAAGAAACAGAGGCCCGATGAGGTTCATAACGACCCGATCGCCCAGGCTCTCTTCAAGCACCCGCTCGAGCACATCCGCATTTCTACCGTCGGTTTCGAGCTCGAGTTTCAACCCGTTTTTTTTCAAAAAA
>JASFPY010000186.1:0-5405 GCA_050115755.1 Desulfobacteraceae bacterium
AAAGTCCGTGGCGATCGGCGGCCAAAATCAAAAAGATATACAAAAACAGTTCGCACTGGCTTAAATTTTCTAAAAATCCATCGGTTAAAAATCGGTGCGGGATAAAACTGAAGCCCCCATCGATACGCCGGATGCGATCAGGGATTAGAATTTTTTTGGTGATCATCGCTGAACTCCTTATATTGTCTACCGCTTGCGATACCATAAATTGAGTCCAACACCTAACGAGTCGATCTTTGCAATCATCGCTAACGCATCGGAATATCAAAGATATTGACTTTTAACGCGTCCACCTTTGCAATCACCGGCACCAGCCAATATTGGCCAACCACCTTGAAATTATTGACAATTGACGCGTCCACCTTTGCAATCAACTTTTCATCGGATCGATTTTTCGTCGCTGAGTTTCGGCGACGGTTGCGGATGGTTTGCAGCATGCGGTTGCGCTCGGCCTTCTCAGGATGTCTTTGGCGGTAGGCTTTCCAGTAGCCCGGATTGGCTTTGGCCCACTTTTTGTTGCTCAGCGTCTGGTTAAATTTATAATCCGGATCACTGTGCATCTTATAGCGCTTCCAGGCCGCCTTGCGCGCTTTCTGACATTCGGACTTCGGGCAGTAACATTGATTTTTGTGCCGCACACTGCGCGCAAACACATCGCCGCAGCTGCAGCAGACAATCTGTTCCATGGCTGCCACCGATCTGTATTGATTGTAGGTTGGAATTAAGTATGGAAGGAATCAGAGAAATTATATGGAAATTTTTATTTAATCGGGGAATTAAAAGAAAAGGAATTAAATTCTGGCAACATAATCAAACCGGGCACATAGCGTGCCTACCTACACAATTCTGTTTGCCCTTCAAATTGTTAGATTACCAAATTAAATATGAGGTTTTTCAAGGCGGGAAATGGTGCCGTTTTTGATAGATTTAGATGTATTGTCTGTATTTGAATTCCGACCCAAAGATGGGGCATCTCTGTCGGTCCGAAAACATTTTTAATGAATTTAAAAATAAAAAGGTGCAGAAATTCTTTCCTGCACCTTTTTTATATTAGTAATTACGTATTTTAAAAATTTTCAAAAGGTTCTCTTTTGACAAATTTTCCGCGGCCAATCTCACCGACAAAATCCATCTGCTTGCCGTTCCATTGGGACACTTTTTTGCCGCGCGCATAAACCGCCCTGGGCATACCGGTGACCTCAAACCCCTCAAAGGGGGTATAGTCTACATTCATATGCAGTTTGCTCTGGGTGACGGTAAATTTCTGGTCCGGATCAAAGACCACAATGTCGGCATCCTTGCCCACGGCAATTTCACCTTTGTCCTTGAGCCCGAACATGCGAGCCGTGCCGGATGAAAGCACATCCACCATTTTCTCAAGAGTGATCCGCCCCTTGGCCACACCTTCGGAATGAAGCATGATTAACAGCGTTTCGATTCCCGGAGCGCCATTGGGGATTACCTTGTAATCGTCTTTGCCGTTCATATCCTTTTTGCCGTTAAAGTCAAAGGGGCAATGATCGGTGGCAACGACCTGCAGATCCCCGCCGCGCAAGCCTTCCCACAGGGCATCGTTGCTTTCTTTTGTTCTCAGCGGCGGTGACATCACATACTTGGCACCGTTCCAGTCCGGTTCCTTATAACGCTCTTCATCCAGCAAGAGATACTGCGGGCAGGTCTCGGCATAGATATTGACGCCACGGTCGCGGGCCTTCTTGACAACCCAGAGGCCTTCTTTTGATGAAAGATGCACAATGTAAATCCGAGAGCCGCTCATCTCCACCATTTTAGCCGCCCGGGAGATGGCTTCTTCCTCGGCAAGATTCGGCCGGCTGACCGCATGGTAATAGGGTTCCAGTTTGCCTTCTTTTTCCAGCACCGCGTTCATGTAGTCGATAACGTGAACGTTTTCAGCATGCACCTGCACCAGGCCGCCGTGCTGTTTGGTCTGTTCCAGAAGCCTGATCATGGTGGCATCGTCGACACGGAAGTCATAGACCATAAAAATCTTGAAGCTGGGCGTGCCGTAATCCTTGCAGGCCTTTTTGACTTCATCGATAACTTCCGGCCGGGGATCCATGACCGCCGGATGCAGGGAATAGTCAACCACGGCTTTGCCTTCCGCCAGGGCCTTTTTGCGCTCCAAGGCCTCAAGCAGGGTTTCACCCTTTTGCTGCAGGTCAAAATCCACCACACAGGTAACCCCGCCGCAGGCCGCCGCAATGGTTCCGGTTTCATAGTCATCCTGGGCATAGGTTCCCATAAAGGGCATGCACAGGTGCGTATGCGGGTCAATGGCACCGGGCAGAAGATAAAGTCCCTTGGCATCAACGACTTCATCCGCCGGGCTGTCCAGATCAGTTCCGATCGTTTTAATTTTGTCGCCATCTGTATAAACGTCGGCCACGTAGCGACCGGTGGCATTAACGATTGTACCGCCTTTAAATAACACACTCATCGGGACCCTCCTTTGTAAATGGCTCTAGTTTAACTTCTTTTTCCATATTTTTATCCATAACCGCAGTTTCCTGACGTTTCCAGCCCTGCGGCATTTCCTTGTAGGAAATCAGACCTGGAACCGGGCAGACGAATTTGCACAGCATACAGCTCAAACATTTGTCTTCGATCAATTTCGGCCGCCGACTGGCCGCATCCCATTCAATGGCCTGCCCGGCGGCATCATGACAGACGATATAGCACTGGCCGCAGCCGATGCACTTATCCAGATCATACTGGGTAATTCCCTGACGCTCCAGATCAAAGGCTTCGGTTTCATGAAGGTTCGGCAGGGATTTGCCCACCAGATCCGAAAGCGACAGAATTCCACGTTCAGCCATGAAATCGGAAAGTCCTTCGATCATGTCTTCAACGATCCGATAGCCATAATGCATTATTCCGGTGGTCACCTGAATCGTTGAGGCCCCCAGCAGGATGTATTCCAGGGCATCGATCCAGGTCTCGATGCCGCCGATTCCCGAAAGCGGCAGATTCAGCTCATCATTCTGGGCCATGGAGGCGATAAAGTTCAACCCGATGGGCCGCACCGCCGGCCCCGATGTGCCGCTGATAGCACCTTTTCCGAAAACATTGGGTGTGGGAACAAAATCATCCAGACCGACTGAAGAAATGCCGCGAACGGTATTGATGGCAGAGATGGCATCCGCCCCCCCATTTTTGGCATACATGGCCGGCTCGTTCATGTCGGTGATATTGGGGGTCATTTTAGCCATTACCGGAATGGATACCACATCTTTGACCGCTGCGGTAAAGCCTTCGAGCAGCTTAAAGGCCTGGCCGACCTTATGACCGGCTCCCTCGATGCACATGTGGGGACAGGAAAAATTAAGCTCCACTATATCGGCCCCATTGTCTTCGGCCACCTTGGCCAGATAGGCCCATTCGTCGGTGAAAAATCCCATGATACTGGCAATGATGGGGTGATCGGGATAGTTCTTCTTTAGATACAAAAACTCTGTGAGGTTGTCCTTCAAGGGACGGTCGGAAATCATCTCCACATTTTGTACCGCCATTGCCTTTTTACTGCCGTAATGCACGCAATGCATTCGGGGCGAGGGGTGGATGATCGGCAGCCGATCTGAATTCAGGGTTTTAAATACCACCCCGCCCCAGCCGGCATCAAATGATCTCGCCACCATCTCCGCACTGTTTGAAACCGGTGAAGACGAGAGCAGAAACGGATTTTTAAACTTTACCCCGCAAAAATCTATCGATAAATCAATGTTGGTAACCACTATAAAGCCTCCTTTTTCGAAGGTTCAAATATTCTGGGATCCAGAATCTGTTCGATTGGTTTTATTGGTCTTATTGGTTTAATTGGTTGGCTTAACCCGAAACAATTGGACAAATTGAACCAATTAAACCAATGTAACGCTTGCCGGCAGGCAAACCTTGAAACTATTTCGCCAGAAATTCTTTAATCGCCCGGGCGGCCACTTTACCATCCTGTACCGCCTGAACCACCAGAGCCGGTCCGCGAACGATATCACCACCTGCAAAAATTCCGTCAACCGAGGTTTGCCCGGTCGCCGCATCTATCTGGATTAGCTTTTTGCCATCAACTTTAACACTGGGATACCAGTCGGGTGACTCATCGGGCGCTTTATTGCCGATGGCCTCGATCACGACATCGGCATCCATCAGCCATTCGGAACCTTTTATTTCTAACGGCCGTCTCCTGCCGGATTCATCCGGCTCTCCCAGACGGGTGCGCACCAGCTTCAGTCCTTTAAGTTGATTCTTTTTATCGGTCAAATAATCGATCGGCTGGTTCAGCAGCAGAAAGTGGACCCCGGCCTCTTGAGCCTCGATACGCTCATCCGGCTCGGCCGGCATCTGGGAATAGGACCGCCGGTATACCAGATAGACATCTTTGGCATCGAGTCTGACAGCAGATTCGATGCAATCCATGGCCACCGATCCACCGCCGATAACCGCAACAGTTTTGCCCTTGATTATCTTTTCAATTTCTGCAAAGCGCCCGTCACGCAGGGCCGCCAGATAGTCTACCGATGAATACAGGCCTTTGATATCTTTGCCCTCCGGCTTGATCGTGGCCGCGTCCCATAGACCCGGGGCCAGAAACACGGCATCAAAACCATCCTGCAAAAGCTTTTCAGCGCCATTTTTGCGGTCAATCGGTGTGTTACATTCAAATTTAACGCCCAAGGCCTCAACATCCGCCATCTCATGTTTAAGAAAGTCCAGATCGAATCGGTAAGAGACCACCCCGTACCGCAAGACGCCGCCGGGCTCCGGTTTGGCCTCAAAAACCGTGACCTGGTAACCCTCCTTGGCCAGTTCGGCCGCGCAGCTCAGCCCCCCCGGACCGGAGCCTACCACCGCTATTTTTTCCGATCGGGGCTCGGCTTTTTCAAATATTTTGAATTCTCTTTCCCAGGAATGTTCCACTAAAAAGCGCTGGATTTTACCGATCTGAATCGGCTGGTCGGCACCTTCGGGTCGATTCAGGGATTTAAACATGGCGCTGCATTTTTCTTCGCAAAGCCGTGAGGTCGGGCATAGAACGCCGCAGGCACCTCCCAATATATTATTTTCTTTAATGGTGCGGATGGCACCGGTCACATTTTTGAAACGAAGCTTGCGGATGAAGTCGGCCGGCCGGGTATCGGCCGGACATCCTTGAGAGCAGGGCGCATCATGGCAAAGCAGACAGCGGTCCGCTTCGGCAATGGCCTGGACCAGGTCAAACCCTTTGCTCATTTCCTTAAATTTATCTAAATTACTCACAATATTTCCTCCTCGCGGGTGATATTGAGTGTAGAAGGGGTTTCAAAACCCCATCTGAGTCCCATTGGTTGCGTTGTCCTTGAACCTGATCTGAGGTTTTGAAGCAACTTCTAGCTGGGTTGGCACAATGACGGTTT
>JASFPY010000187.1:0-5400 GCA_050115755.1 Desulfobacteraceae bacterium
TGGATGCCATTAAAACCGTCTTTCTAAACTTTCTGGATCGCATTCCTTTTTACGGTCTGGCGGTTTTATGCCTGGACAATGAACCGATACAGAATCTGATTCCGCGCATAAAAAAGCGCTACACGACCTACGGCATGACCTCCCAGGCCGATTTCCAGATTCGGGACGTGGAATTCGGGCAGCAAAAAAGCCGCTTTGATATTTATCACCACGGCAACAAAATGGGGACGATTAATCTGAATCTGCCCGGAATACACAATGTCTATAATGCAACGGCCAGTATTGCCGTGGGCGTGGAGCTGAACATCGCCTTTGGTCAGATTAAAAGGGCGCTGGAAACCGTCGAAGGTGTTGAGCGCCGTCTGGAAATCAAAGGCGAGTCCAACGGGGTTACCGTCATCGATGACTACGGGCATCATCCCACTGAGATCAAGGTGACACTGGAGACAATTGAAGAAAACTGGCAAAATCAGCGCAAGGTGGTCGTGTTTCAGCCCCACCGTTACAGCCGAACCCGGGCCCTGTTCGGTGATTTCAGCCGGGCATTTTATCAATCAGATGTTCTGGTGGTGCTGCCGATATATGCCGCCAGCGAAAAGAAAATAGAAGGCGTTACCTCGCAAAAGCTCTGTGAGGAAATTAAGGCCCACGGCCACAAGGAAGTTATATACGCCGATGGGTTTAAAGCCGCTCTTTCCCATTTAAGACAAACCCTGCAGCCCGGCGATGTGCTGCTGACGCTGGGTGCGGGTGATGTGTATAAAGTCGGTGAAATGTTTCTAAATAAAAAATAGAAAGAGCGGCCCGTTGCGCCTCTAAGAGCGGTTCTGCGAACCTTGAAGAGCGTCCCGCGGTGCGGGACTCGAGGTTGAAAGTCATAACAGGCCTAAAGCGAAGCGCTCCTGAAGCAAAGCGATCTTCGAGTTCCTCTGAAGGAGGAACGCTCTACAAGCGCAGCGCTCATAGCCAATAAGGTGATTCGTGGGACGACAAAAAAAGTCGCGTAAAAACTACCGCAAGGGCACTAAAAAAAAGCGACAGTTCGGGTTTTTTCGCCGCCTGGCAATTGGTTTTTATGTTATTGCCGGTGCTGCCGCGTTGATGGCCACCAGCGTTTTATTCGTTTTCGCCTATGATGTCATCACGCAGTGTGATTATTTCAACGCGAAAATCCTGAAAATAGAAGGTGTGCAGCGCTTGAGCAGGAATCAGATTATCGAAGCGGCCCAGGTGAAAAAGGGAATGAATATTCTGGACGTTAATCTGGCAATGGTCAGAAAGCGTTTGCTGGCTCAACCCTGGATTGCAAATGCCGAAATCCGGCGTGAGATCCCTGCCGGGCTTTATATCAAGGTTCAGGAACATGCCCCGTTAGCCATTATCGATCTGGGCCGCAAATTCCTTTTAAATGAAAACGGCCAGATCTTTAAGGAATGGACCGATACAGACCCTGCCAATTTGCCATTGGTCAGCGGATTGGCGCCCACCGATATTCGCATCCACGGCAAGATCGACGCGCAGCAATCGGTGAGCCGCAAGGGCCTATCGCAATTGGGAGAGCCGCAAAACGATCCGTTTGAAGCCGTAATGCAGGTGCTGCGGCTGGGCAAACAAAACCGCCGTGTTCTGTCCAACCGGAACATCAGGCAAATTCAGGTGGATCGGGAAATCGGTATTACCCTTGTCGCTTTTAAACAAATGAAAACGATTGTGCTGGGGTATGACAACTACCCACATAAATTCAATATGCTCAATAATATACTGTCGCATGACAGGCTCAGACGAAGTTTCCCGGATTTCGATCGCATTGATGTCAACAATGTAAACCGCATTGTTGTCAATCCCGTCACAAAGGTCCCTCCCGGGGATCACAAGGAGGTATAAAATGCAGGGAGAGGTTATTGTCGGCCTTGATATCGGAACAACAAAAATATGTTCAGTCGTCGGCGAGGTAACTGCAGATAAGACCAACATTATCGGCATTGGCACGAATCCTTCAATCGGCCTGCGAAAAGGCGTGGTGGTCAATATTGAATCAACCGTCGAATCCATAAAAAAGGCGGTGGAGGAAGCCGAACTGATGGCCGGCTGTGAGATCTCTTCCGTCTATGCCGGTATCGCCGGCGGTCACATCACGGGATTTAACAGCCGCGGGATCGTTGCCGTCAAGGGCTCTGAAATCAGCGAGCAGGATGTCGACCGGGTCATCGATGCCGCCCGGGCGGTGGCCATTCCGATGGATCGTGAGGTTATCCACGTATTGCCGCAGGAATATATGGTCGATGATGAACGCGGTATCCAGAACCCTGTGGGAATGTCCGGCGTGCGCCTGGAGGCTAAAATTCATATTGTCACCGGAGCGGTGGCATCCGCTCATAATATCGTTAAATGCGCCAATCGCTCCGGGCTGGATGTCTGCGATATTGTCCTGGAATCATTGGCTTCGGGCGAAGCCGTGCTGACAGAAGAGGAAAAAGAGCTGGGTGTTGCCCTGCTGGACCTCGGCGGCGGAACCACCGACCTGGCCATCTTTTCCGGCAACAACATCAAGCACACATTTGTGCTCGCCCTGGGAGGAAACAACCTGACCAATGATATCGCTATCGGTTTGCGGGCGCCCCACGCCGAGGCCGAAAAAATCAAGAAAAAATACGGGAACTGCCTGGCGCACAACATCAGTTCTGAAGAAACCATCGAAGTGCCCGGTATGGCCGGCCGCGAAGCCCGCAAGCTATCACGTCAGATTCTTGGAGAGATCTTAGAGCCCCGGATGGAGGAAATCTTTCAGCTGGTGCAGCGGGAAATCATCCGGGCCGGTATGGAAAACGCTATTCCCTCCGGCATCGTCATTACCGGGGGAACGGCGCTTTTGGAAGGCGTCAACGAAATCGCCGAATCAATTTTCAACCTGCCCTGCCGCATTGGCAAGCCGCAGGGAATCACAGGCCTGGTGGATGTTGTCAACAACCCCATGTATGCCACAGGGGTGGGGCTGGTGCTGTATGGCGCGCGCAATCAGGATTCGCGCAAATTCAGAATTCGGGATAAAAATATCTTTAACCGCGTCATGACGCGCATGAAGCGCTGGTTTAACGATGTCGTTTAAAATGAGGTTTCCCGGTTGTCCCGCTTTAGCGGGATTATGCCCGTTCAACAAGGAATATCGTCGCATTTTTCGCGTTAACGGGCTCAACAGGCACAACCGATACGAGTTATTCCGCCTGAGGCGGATTGATATAGTGTCTAATAACCCGTGACCAATAACCATTAACTAAACGAGCAGGAGGCAAAATGTTTACCTATGTGGACCAGGAAAAATCAGCTAAAATTAAGGTAATTGGAGTCGGTGGAGCGGGCGGCAATGCAATCAATAATATGATCGCATCCAATCTGCAGGGCGTAAAATTCATTGCGGCCAATACCGACAGCCAGGCCCTTGAAATTTCAAGGGCTCCCGTCAAAATTCAGATGGGCCAAAAATTAACCGAGGGGCTTGGCGCCGGCGCCAATCCTCAAATTGGCCGCGATGCCGGCCTCGAGAGCGAGGACGCGCTGCGCGAAGCGTTGAGCGACAGTCACATGGTGTTTATCACCGCGGGATTCGGAGGCGGCACCGGAACCGGCGCAGCCCCCGTAATCGCCGAAATCTGCAAAGATCTGGGTGCCCTGACGGTGGCAGTGGTTACCAAACCGTTTGCGTTCGAAGGCAAAAAGCGGACCCATTTGGCCGACGAGGGTATCGAAAATCTCAAACGGGTGGTGGACACCGCCATTACCATACCCAATGATCGGCTGAGAGGTCTGGCACCCAAAAATGCGAAACTGATGGAAATGTTTTTGAAAGCGGATGAGATCCTGCTGCATTCCGTCAAAGGTATCACGGACCTGATCATGATGCCCGGGCTGGTGAACCTGGATTTTGCAGATGTCAAGACCACCATGTCCAAAGCGGGCATGGCCATTATGGGGATCGGTATCGCCAGCGGTGAAAACCGTTCGATCGAAGCCGCCGAAAGGGCCATGTCGCATCCGCTTCTGGAAGACATACCGATTGCCGGCGCAAAGGGTGTCTTGATGAACATAACCAGTAACAGTGACATGGAATTTGAGGAGGTGGCCGAAGCTTCAGAGCGCATTCACGCTGAAGTCTGCGATGATGCCGATATCTTCTGGGGCACCTCTATTGACGACAGCCTCGGCGATGAAATGCGCGTCACCGTTCTGGCGACGGGCATCGGTGCGGAAGAAGAGCAAGACGCAGTCGCGAGGGATGCGATCAATCTGCCGTTAAGAGGTAAAGTTCGCGATATTACACCGGATGATCTCGAACGGGACATCGTTGATTATGAGGAACCGACCTTTATTCGCCAGCAAAAGGCCGTGGGAGAGGGAGGCGGCGCCGTTTACAGGGGCCACCATGGATTAACAGCAGAAGACAGCGAGTTGGATGTCCCGACTTTTTTAAGGCGTAAAGCCGATTAGAGTTGTCCGTTGTTTGTCGTCCGTCGACCAATCCAATTTCGCATTCGCCGCATTGGATCAGAGCATCTTTGGTCTTTGAAGAGTTTTTTACCGCTGACTGATCATAAAAAGAGACATAGAAGTGGTATCAAAACGTCAGATCGCGTTCGAGAGCAAGGCGCAGGCCGATGAAAAAGCACCGCATACATGGAAGTATGTGAGCATTTTGAAGAGGCCTGCAACGCAGCTATCGGGCGATAGATGGGGTTTTGATACCACTTCTATTGACTGTGAATCAGAAAGCCCCATTTTTATGTTTGAAACAAAAAAATCCACATAGGTAATCAAACAATAAACAACGGCTTTATAGCGGTAGAACAAAACCGATTTGAACCCAAACGGCTCACCACGGAAAACGGGCAACAGGCGACGGGCAGCTCCATGGTTTTAAAAACTCGAAAATCTGCCGACCGGGCGAATGAAACCGAGATTGGAACCATCCGAAAATCCTGGCGCGGCCGGATCCGTTTTGCTCTGATCTATCCCAATCGCTATCACTTAGGCATGTCCAATCTCGGTTTCCAGAGCGTCTATCGCCTGCTGAACAATTATGACCATGTCGTCTGCGAACGCGTATTTTTGCCGGAACCGACTCCCAAAAAACAAAAACCGCTCCGCACCTTCGAGTCCGGAAAGCGCCTGACCGATGCCGATATTCTTGCCTTTTCCCTCTCCTTTGAAAATGATTACCCCCATATTTTGTCCATTCTGGACAACATCGGCCTGCCTTTAAGAGCCGAGCACAGAGGTGATGAGGACCCCCTGCTGCTCGCCGGTGGGGTTGCCAGTTTTATAAATCCGGAATCGATCGCCCCTTTTTTTGATTGCTTCTTGATGGGTGAAGCCGAAGTCATGCTGCCCCGTTTTGTAGAGATTTTT
>JASFPY010000188.1:0-5343 GCA_050115755.1 Desulfobacteraceae bacterium
GCAGCTTCATTGCCGCTGATCAACAGATACTGGTTTTTTCCCTGATCCGATACAAAGCGTTTCACTTCTAAATGGCCCTTGCTTTTTGCCATCCGGATAATCTCCTTTCAAACGGAAATGATACCAGTCCAATGGTTGAATCCTGTAAATTCGACGCTGTATGGTTCAGGTTTTATTAAAGAAATCTTGCAGTTCTTTTATAATCGCAATCTTTTCATTCAGGGAAACATCCGTTTCAAAGATAAATTCAAGTAAAAATATCATCTTGTAGTCCACGGCGGTGGTTTCATATTTTTGAAATGAGGTGACCTTAACATCTTTAAACTTATCCACTTTTTGTTTTTCAAATAAACCGCTGCGCGTTAAAATGAGTTCAATCGCTTCCTTGGCGTCATTTAAATTTTCCAAAACAATCTCAATACCCTCTAATTTTTGTACCGCTTTGATAATTTTTTCACTCTCCACTTTTATTTTCATTTTGTCAGCCTATTCTGTTTTTAATTTTTATTTTGAAAGCCGTTGCGTTTATTCTCAGACCCAGGCGGTCCAATCATCCTAAAATTTTTAAGAATTTACAAGGCACTTAACAGTATGAACGATTTTTTGGGTTGTCCGCTATCCTGGCAACGCGCCGAAGGCAGCTGATCTGTTTCCCCATTTGACCGAAAATGTGTAATGATTAATGTATAACGGGCAACAGATCAAGTATTTAAAGTGGTTTCAAAACCTCATCTCCCCGCTTCACCGGCAACCGGCTAACCGAAAATGCGGAAAGGATGTCAACCAACTTGACCTCTGATGCGTCTATGTCTGCAGATAAAGATGGCCTTTATGGGCCTGTATTCCGCCTGTTTTGATTTACAGAGGGCAAAACTATGGTTATGTTATCTGTTCAGCAGAAACGATTTCACCATGCAACTGCGGGGATTCAAGCAGGATTGGAAGGGAGGTGCCGATGAAACGGCTTAACATAACGGTGATGACTCTGGCAGCTTTCTGGTTTGCCGGCCTTGCGGTTTCGACCGCCGGTGCAGATATTTACGCCTGGACGGATGAAAACGGTGTCAAATATTTTACCAATCATGCACCCCCGGAACAGGCAACGCTTTTCATGAAAACGCGTGAAATCCCTCATGATGAAGAAGCCGATAAACAGCGCAGTGAGATGGACCGCCTGGAGGTTGCCAGACAGGAGCTGGCCGAAAGGGAAGCCTATTTGATAGAACAGCAACAGGCGGCCGAACGGCGGATTGCAGCAGCCAATGCCAAGGCTGAAGAAGCACTGCGGGAAGCGGACCGGATCCTGCAGGATGCGCAGGCTGCATCTGAAGACGCCAATTTCCGTTCTTCCAGCAGTTACGGATTCGGCTTTTTTTATCCCTATTACCATTACCGATCGCGTCACCATTACAAAGACGACAACCGTTTTCGAAAAAGACACCCGAGCAAACACCCTGCCAAACATCCCCTTCACAAGCGCTATCAGCGAAAACACGGTGTCAGAAGTCATTACACCATAAACGGCAGTCGATATTCAACCCACCGCTCGAGGGCAGCCGCTTTTCGCGGCCGACATGGTCTGTGGTAATTGAAATTATGGGTTTATCTGGTGCTTGGAATTTGAAGGGATTTATTTGGGTTGCAAAAAATCTTGAATATTAATGATTTTTTCGTCGGATTTGAGGGTGTCTTTCATTTGAGCTGCTGATCCGCGTACTTTTGCCTTGCGCAATTCATTGACCATCGCTTGAAGTTCCGCATTATTTTCAATCAGGTTTTCAATCTGGACCTTCAGCTTTTGCCAGCTGGTTTCCAGATCTTCGATGCTCAGCTCAAAGCCTCCGACGGTCGCAAGCATTTTCCCCAGATGGGCTAAAATTCCGAAGTGGGTCGTGCCTTGCAGATAGTAAGGGCAATGGCACCACAGACTCATGCAGGTGATGTTTCTTTTCAGGGCCTCGGCATGGATGCTGGAGTGGATTGCACTGGGACCCTGGTAGGAAATTGAATTCACGCCTTTTTGCTTCAGCATTGCAGACAGATCCGCATCGGAAGCGACCGCTGATAAAATGCGGTCCGTATGCAGAACATGGTCGTACATGCTGCCCAGCGTGATAATGGTTTTAATCTGGAGCCGGCTGCAAAGATTGAATAATTCTTCAACAAAACCGAACCATCTGAGGTTGGGCTCATCGGCTTTGAGGATTACCAGATCGCGCCCATCAGGTGCTGTATGCGCACCATAGAAGGTGCCTCCCGGTGGTGAAAGGGTCTTAAACATCCCATCCTCTATATTCACCAACGGTCGCTTTTCATCATACCGGAAAAATACATCCGGATCGAGCTCGGCGAATCGTTGCGCCTGAAAGTTTCGAATGAGATAGGCGGCCATGCCGCTTGATATTTTTAGCGCATTGCCCCAGCCGTCAAAGCCGGCGATCAACAATGGATTTTTTAAATCGGGCAATTCGTGTATTTGGATACCGTTTATATTCATAGTTGTAATTTGACACCTGCACCGGGGATTGTCAAGATGGGCTTTCGCCGGAAAACCGGCAGCCCTTGCACCATCTTTTAAAACAATCCCCGCTGGTTCCGCTGGATCTCATCCCTATGATCCAGGTACAATTGAACCTGCCGCTTCAGGTGCTCAATGCGTTCCTGATTGGCCAATTTCCAGCGGTAAAGCTCATTTTTTAATTGACGGCCTTCTGCCGTCAGCGCCTCCTCCAGCTGGACTCTGGCGGGGTCCCAGAGCAGATGCGCTTCATTGGCGGGCAGCTCTATTTTGTTAAATTGCCATTGGCAGTAACGCTGCCACCATTTTGAAGAAATTTCTCCGTTTGCCAACGCACCTTCAAAATAAAAATATGCCCATTCCAGTTGCGGCAGAGAAATATGCAGGTCCCGTGCAATATCCCTCAGCGCCCGCCGGCCCTCAGGGGTGTGATTGTCAAAGACAACCCAGTAGGGAAATTTTGGATCCGAAGGCTGACCCGCTTCGATGCGGCACAGTTGACCGGTAACCGACAGGTAAACGGCTGCCTGGATAACTGCGTTATCATACGGCAGGCCGGCCTTTTGGAATCGGGCGGCGTTATCAATCAGACTCTTTTCAGCAGCCGTTTTTTTTTGCCAGGTGACCCATTGCCAGAAGTCATCAGGCCGCTGGATGGCATTGGCTACAATCTTGATGGCTTTATCACCAATGGTGTCATCCAGAACACTGGTATCCCCCTGGGATAAGGTATAAGCTAAGTATCCAAGTCCGGTCGCATCCCGTGCCTTGGCAGAGCGGGTCACCCGAATTAAGGCCGCCACTTTGCTGTGGAACTTTTTGTTGAAAATTAATTCGGTTCCCAGCGGCCAGCATTCTTCAAATGTAATTGCGGCAGTCTGGTTGAGATACCAGTTTTTATCTTTTGAACCGAGGGATTCAAGAAAGGCGCTGGAGGTAAAGACCAGGCCGACATTTCCGCGTCTTACGGCCTTTTGCAGCAACGAGCGATATCTTTTTTCAGATTTTGATCGACTGGCATTCATTGCGACAGCGAATTTGAGGTTCTCGTTTAATCGCTCCGCAAACCGACCGCTCGAAAGTATCGAGAGGCCTTAGTTACCGCCTCGAAACCCCGGCGCTTCGGGCGCAAATACAGCGATCTGATTACCTTCTTCAATAACAACGGTCGTCCATTGCTTGCTTGAATACCACACCCCCACCTGATCGCCCCGGTCGTCTAAAATTCGAAACCCGTAGGGGGGGTATCCGTAGATGCTATCCATCTGGTGAACCCAGCTTCTGAGAAGCGGCACCGTAACATCAACCGCATTCCAGAGGCCTTTGCGTAATTTGTATTTGCGGTCAATGGCAATAATTGCATACGGAACGGATCCCCAGCCGTTGAAATAGTACTGATGATTTTTTAAAACCCGGGGTGTTTCAAAGCTTTGGGTCACATCGCGGCTGCGTTCCAGCTTGCCGTATTTAAGACTAAGGTTCGGCAGCTTAAGATCGAGTGCCCCGCAAAGCGCGGGCAGAACGATAACCGTGATGCTAACGATCGCCGTCTTTTTCCGAAAGTTTGCGTTTAACCATCGCATCTGACAGCTCCTTTCCATTCCCCGGGTTTTTCCAATTCCGTTTTTCGCTTTTCTGTTTGATTACCGGCCGCATTTTCGCTAATCTGTATATTAACACGCAAATTTTGCATGTCAATTTGATCCTTTTCAACTGCTTAAGCCGGTGTTGAGGTTGAAGCCCCTTGCGACCGGGATCGGAATTTTCCGCATGAATTATCTGGCACATCTTTATCTGGCAGAAGATTCCCCGGAATCATTGCTCGGAAGCATACTGGGAGATTTTGTAAAAGGGGCCATTGGAGATCGATACCCGCCAAAGATCAAAAGAGGGATTGAACTTCATCGCAAAATAGATGCCTATACCGATTCTCACCCGCTGACTCGGGCCAGCCGCAATCTATATAGCCCTGCTCGGCGTCGCTTTGCCGGTATCATCGTTGACCTTTGTTACGATCATCTTTTGTATCGTCACTGGACGGCGTTTAGTGATCTGATTTTAGATCGATTTATCTCCCGCGTTTATGATATTTTCATGACCCACAGCGCAATGCTTCCCGGGCGCCTGCAGACCCTTATTCCGGTTATGATACGTGAAGATTGGCTGGGTTCTTATCGGGATTTGAGCGGTGTTGAAAAGGCCCTCAGCCGTCTGTCTGCAAGAGTGACCAGCGGCGATCGGCTGCTGGGAGCAATTGAAGAAATTAAAGTTCATTACCGGAGGCTGGAAGCCAATTTTTTAATCTTTTTTCCGGACCTTATTCATTTTGTTCAACATCGAAGCGGTCTTTAAGCATTTCCACCGTTTTTGCCGCCATCAGCCGGTGTCCGGCCGCATTCGGGTGAAGACCGTTTTCAACCAATGACGGCCAGATAGACCGGCGATCCAGTTCACAGGCTGCCGTCAGGCTATCCCCATGGCATACACGTGTTTTCATCAACACCTCCTCAAAAAAACGGGCGGCTGTCTTGAAAATGCCAATCTCAAGGACGAGGAGAAGCACGAGGTTAAGCTGTGTTCCTCTGTTATCGTAATCGTCGTCGTCCTCGTCCCCGTTATTTAACAACCCGTAACGCGGCGGATTATGAGTCAATTTCTTTCTTTATCAAGTGCGCATCCTGGGAATAAACTCTTTTAAGCGCTGCAGCAAAGGCTTTTGAATATGCACTTTCAAATAAAGATCACCGGCCTTTCCACCGCCCTTGCCGTCCTCTCCCATTCCTGCAAGTCGGATCTGCTGATTATGCTTGACAGCTGGTGGGATT
>JASFPY010000189.1:0-5324 GCA_050115755.1 Desulfobacteraceae bacterium
TGGTCTGTTTGTCAAGTACGGAGAACGTCTGCTCGGATTCACGCTCTTTTTCGGTTTCACCGACACAGAACACCGGTTTTAAGCCGACCCGGATGGCGGCCTGGATCCTTTTGTTGACAGTTTCATCGGTCTCAGCGAAATATTGCCGGCGTTCGGAATGGCCGATGATGCAATACTGGCATCCCACGGCTTTAAGCATGGGGGCCGAGATCTCTCCGGTATATGCGCCTTCATTTTCCCAGAAAAGATTCTGGGCGCCCAGAGCAACCGGGCTGTTCTGAATCACCTTAAATACCGAGGCAAGTGCGGTAAAGGTTGGGGCGATCATAATATCGACATCGCCCGCATCGGCTACGCGTTCAACCAGCTGCCGTGCGGTTTCTGCGGATTCCTCTGCTGTTTTATACATCTTCCAGTTTCCCGCAATCAACGGTCTGCGCTTTCCCATTGTCAGCTCCTCGTCTTTAAGGTGTCGGGTGTCGGGTTTCAGGTTTCAGGCAGCAGATAGCATCTTTGAGATTCCAGAAACAGTGCCTGGATTTGCGTACCATGCGTTACAGTCAGTCATTCACTTGGCCAATCGCTGACACCTGAACACTGACACCTGACACCTTTTTTTGTTATAATTGAGCGCCCACCATGGCTGCCAGGTCCACCATTCGATGGGAGTAGCCGGATTCGTTATCATACCAGGCCAGCACCTTTACCATATTATCGATCACATGGGTCGTGGGGGCATCGACAACCGAGGAAAATGTGGACCCGTTGAAGTCAATGGAAACCAGTGGCTCTTCACAATATCCCAGAATGCCGGATAAGGATCCTTCCGAGGCGCTTTTCAATGCCGAGTTCACTTCTGATAAGGTAATACCGGATTTCTCTACCGTCGCGACAAAATCCACCAGTGATACATTTGGGGTCGGTACCCGGATGGCCAATCCGTTCAGTTTGCCTGACAATTCCGGCAATACCAGCGAAACGGCTTTGGCCGCGCCGGTGGTGGTCGGCACCATAGACAATGCAGCTGCCCTGGCGCGGCGCAAATCCCTGTGCGGAAAATCCAGCAGTCGCTGATCACCGGTGTAGGCATGGATCGTCGTCATCAATCCATATTTCAGGCCGAAATTTTCCAGAAGCACTTTAGCAACCGGTGCCAGACAGTTCGTGGTGCAGGATGCATTCGAGATGATATGATGGTTGCGCGGGTCATACTGGTTTGAGTTAACCCCGAGGACAATGGTAATATCCGGATCGCCGGCAGGAGCAGAAATGATGACTTTACGGGCGCCCGCGGCCAGATGTTTGGAGGCGCTTTCACGATCGCGAAACAATCCGGTGCACTCCGCTACAATATCAACACCCAGTTTGCGCCAGTCGATTTGATCGGGCTCTTTGATGGACCGGATGGCCACCGAATTACCGTTGATCTGCAGCTGATCATTTTGAGCGGTAACATCTGCCCCGAACCTGCCGTGCACGGAATCATATTTAAGTAAATGGGCGATCGTGGCGCCATCGGCAAGATCATTGATCGCCACCACTTCAACCTCGGGATGATTCCATGCTGCGCGAAATACCAGACGTCCAATTCTTCCAAACCCATTAATGCCAATTTTTACCGTCATAGGTGCTCCTTTAAATGTTTTACCATCACCAGCGCATCTTCGCCGGTCTCCGGGTAGTAAGCGGGTCTTCTACCCAGCAACTGAAAACCCGACTTTCGATATAGGGCAATGGCCGTTTCATTAGTGGGACGTACTTCAATTAAGACTGAATATACTTTTTTTTGTTTGGCCAGACAGAAGCATTGCTGAAGCAGCCATGTGGCTACCCCTATGGCCTGAAATTCAGCTGCGACCGCAATCCGCAGGATATGCATTTCGGTCAACAGGACCCGCAAAAATACGTAAGCAATGATCTCCGTGCACTGATCAACCCGCTGCGTTCTGACGGCATAACTGTAAGCATTTTCGCAAGCCAGCTCTTCCAAGAACGATTTTCGGTGCCAGGGCCGCTTAAACATTTTGCGGTCGATGGTGAGGATTTTGTCTAAATCCTGGGGAATTAAGGCTTCCAGATGCCACTCCGGCATATACTAACTCCGCTTATTCCCCTTTAAGATACTGCTCGCCAGAGAGATACTCTTTTTACCGAATTCTTCCAGTTTGACTGCCAGCTTGTTAAGACCCATTTTTTTCCGGATATTGTCAGCCTGGATCAAAATGGGAAGGTTGACGCCGGAGATGACCTCAATATGTCCTTCTTCCAAAAACGAATAGCTTAAATTCGACGGGGTTCCGCCAAACATGTCGGTTAAGATCAGCACACCATCTTCTGAGCTGACCGATTTGATACCTTCGGAAATCTTTGCACGCAGCACATCAGCGCTTTCATTCAAATCAATCGATACGGATACCAACGCTTCGGGCCTTTTGCCAATAATAAATTCAGCGGCTTCAATTAGCGCCTCTCCTAATTGACTATGCGTTACGATGACGATTCCGATCATAATTCACCTTTAGGCACTTTTTTTTGAGATCGCTTCCCGCTAGGCCGGCTGATCTATATCCCGATGCGCAATTTCAGTTTGGTTCCTGGTTTTTCGAATGTGATCAAAGATGGTACGCGCGATGGTTACGGATCGGTGCCGGCCGCCGGTGCAACCGATGGCAACCGTTAAATATGCTTTGCCTTCTTTTTCATACATCGGGATCAAATAGTCAAGCAGATCCAGGTATTTATTCAGAAAAGCCCGGGTATCTTCATTGCTTAAGATGAAATCCTTAATTTTAGGGTCCTCGCCATCCAGCTGTTTTAATTCGGCCACAAAATAGGGATTGATCAGAAAGCGGACATCGATGATCAGGTCGGCGTCGAGCGGTACACCGTATTTAAAGCCGAAAGAAACAATTTGAATCCGCATTGCGCCAATTTGTTTACTTTTACGGGCAACCTCTGAAATTTTGGACTTGAGTTCATGAACATTGTAATTGGACGTATCGATAATTTTATCGGAAACCGCGCGCAGATTTTCCAGTTGTTTTCTTTCAGCCCGGATACCCTCTAAAAGGCTTTTACCCTGCGAGAGGGGATGTTGCCTTCGCGTGGCGCTGTAACGCTGGACCAGAACATCTTCTTTGGCTTCAAGAAAAAGGATTTCAAACTGGTGCCCCTTTTTTTTGAGAGATTCAAAAACCTCGCTGTATTTTGAAAGAAACCCCTTTTCCCGCAAGTCCATTACCAGTGCAAACCCGGCAATTTCTGTGTTGCTTTCAATTGGCAATTGGAGAAATTTGGGGAGGAGGGCGACCGGCATATTGTCAACGCAATAAAAGCCGGCATCTTCCAATGCTGCCATGGCTGTACTTTTCCCCGAGCCCGCTAGTCCGGTAATAATGATGATAGTTAGGCGTTTCACTAAGTTATTGGATTTCTGAGACGTTTAATGAACGATGCGGCCTAAAATTCTTCATCCTCTTCTTTGATAATATCGAATATTTCCTGACGATCGGCCGCATTCAGCAGACGGTCCTTGAAGTGGTCATTTTTTAGAACTCTTGAAATTCGGGCTAAAAGTTTCAAATGAAGACCGGTCGAATTTTCGGGTGTTATCAGGACAAAAAAGATATGGGTGGGCTGCCCGTCAATCGATTCAAAATCGATGCCTTTGCGGCTCAGGCCAAAACCCAGCACAAGCGTTTCAAGTTCCTTAATCTTACCGTGCGGAATTCCAATTCCGCCGCCGATACCGGTACTGCCCAGCCGTTCTCTTTCCATCAGCACCCGGGCGAGATTTTCTTTACTCATACCGGTAATGTCTACCAGAGGGACCACGAGTTCCTCGAGTACGCTTTTTTTATTCTGCGACTTTAAATCATCTAAAATCGCTTCTTTTTGCAAGACCTCAAGAATTTTCATAATTTCATAATATTTAATAATAATCGCTCAAAGGGCTAGCGGGTTAAACCGCCCGGCGAAGTAAATGTAATTCCGAAAATTAAACCTGCAAGCTTATTTTTACGCGTTACCGCCTTTGCGTGAATTGTGAGCGAGAAAAGGATCTAGATAATAGGTTAGCTGCTGGGTTGTATCAACCCATAATGGCCGTCTTTACGACGATACAATACATTGACCTGATCTGAACGTGCGTTGGTAAATACCAGAAAATTGTCATCTAACAGGTCCATCTGTAATGCCGCTTCTTCAACATGCATCGGTTTATAGTCGATATTTTTTATTTTAATTTGCCGTTCCAGCTCCTCTTCGGGCGGGTTGATTTCTTCTGCCAGCATGTCCCGGTTGCGGGCTTTGGAACCGCCGCGGCGTTCCCTTATTTTTTGTTTACTTTTTTTTATCTGTTTTTCGAGTTTATCCAGAACCATATCAATGGCCGAATACATATCGATGGTTTCTTCTTTGCCGTTTATTGTCAGGCGGTCTCCGATAATATTGATTTCAGCCATATGGCGGAATTTTTCAACTGACAAAACCACATTGGCCTCTGCAGGATTATCCAGTAGCCGATCGAATCGATCGAGTTTCTCCTCAACATATGATTTTAAGGTATCGGAAGAATCGAGATTCTTAAATGTTACCGATGTCTGCATACTTACCCCCTAAATCTGTTTGCGCTTGTTTGATGGTAATACTTTCAGCATTTCGCGATATTTCGCTACCGTACGCCGTGCGATGTGAATTTGATGATCCTGTTTTAAAAGTTGTGAAATTTTATCATCACTGTATGGCTTTTTCGGGTCTTCATTTAAAATAATCTGTCTGATTTTTTCCTGAACGCTGGCGGATGCAATATTTCCACCCTGGGCGCGCCTGATTGAACTGTTGAAAAAGTATTTGAGTTCAAAGATGCCCTGTGGCGTGTAAGCATATTTATTGGTTGTGACCCGGCTGATGGTGGATTCATGCATCCCGATGTCCTGAGCAACATCGCGCAGCACCATAGGTTTCAAATGGGCAATTCCTTTTTCGAAAAATTCCCTTTGAAATCCTAAAATGCTCTCCATAACCTTATAAATGGTCTTTTGACGTTGATGAATACTTTTAATCAGCCAGGCAGCTGAACGGATTTTGTCCTGGATATAATCTTCGGCTTCCCCGGAAATTTTTTTGCCCCGGCTGATGGTGCTTTTATAAAAGGAATTAACGCGCAGTTTGGGCATTCCGTCATCATTGAGCATAATCACAAAATCGTCTTCCAATTTATAGACGTAAATGTCCGGATTAATGTATTGCGGTGTTTCCTCGCTAAACTGCCGGCCGGGTTTGGGTTCGAATTCCTTGATAACATTGACCGCCGACACCACCTC
>JASFPY010000190.1:0-5322 GCA_050115755.1 Desulfobacteraceae bacterium
TCTATGGTTGGCCGTCGGTTGCTCATGTTCGATAGGATAATGGAAAAATATGTTGATGACATGGAGCAGATTGTCATTCTTGGAACTGGCTTTGATCTAATCGCTTTGCATTTTACAAAAGGAAAAAAAGTAAAGGTTTTTGAACTCGACCAGGTTAATACACTATATGTTAAAGTTGAAACATTGAAAAAAGCAGGTATAAAGCATGATTGGATCACCTATATCCCAGTTGTTTATGCACACGAATCTTGGGATGATAAACTATTAGAAGCTGGTTTTGACAAAACAAAAAAGACGTTATTCCTTTGGCAAAGCGTTTCTTTGTATTTAGAGGCTGATATTGTCAAAGAAACACTTAGGAAAATGGCTGATTTATGTGTAGACGGAAGTATCATTGCTCAAGACCTTTATTCCAGAGCATACATATTAGGTGAAATTTCAAAAACAGTTAAAAGATCTTCGAGTATGATGGGAAGAATGGGAGAGCCCTGGAAATTTGGAATAGATATGTCAAATGATCCTAAAGCGGCAGTTGAATCATTCTTAAAAGAATGTGGATTAAAAATGACAGAATATATTCAATTCGGTGAAAAACTTGATATCGAACCGTTTTACTGTATTGTTGAGGCTGAAAAAGAAAAAATCTTGAAAAACCTTGAATATTGAGAGATGATCCGGTTTGTCAGAACGAATTTTCCGACAGTCTCTCAATATATCGCCAGTTTCCAGAATCCTCATTTCAATTGACCAAAACCCATTATTTTTCGTATAAATCCATGTAAAGAAATTCTGATTCTCTTATTCCATCTGACCTGAAGCGGTTCTCCATTTCCAGAATCGAATCCACTTTTTCATCTTATCTATGCGCTCTTTCAAGCATTTCACATATTGAGTTTCTCTGTTTGAGACCCTTAAAAAAGGAGATATTATGATGGCAAATGTAGGCTTTGATTTAACAGGAAAGGTCGCGCTGGTCACCGGCGGAAACGGTGGAATCGGTCTGGGAATGGCAGAAGCGCTTGCAGAATCCGGCGCTGATGTTTGCATCTGGGGCCGTAATGAGGAAAAAAATCAAGTCGCCGAGCAAAAATTGAAATCATTCGGGCGACGCGTACTAGCGCTGAAATGCGACGTGTCTGACAAAGAGCAGGTCGAGAAATGCTTTGCCAAGGTCCTTGATGAAATGGGCGCGGTTCACGCTTGTTTTGCAAATGCAGGTATCGGTATTTTGGGGACACCCTTCCATGAGATGAGTATAGATGAATGGCGCATGATATTTGGTATAAACATGGAAGGTGTATTTTTTACCTTCCAATCAGCCGTGAGTCACATGCTGACAAGAGGCGATGGCGGATCGCTGGTGGTGGTCAGCAGTTTGTCATCCAGCTACGGCATGCCCACTGGAGAACATTACGCCGCAGCTAAAACAGGAGTAATCGCCATCATCCGCGGGCTGGCGGTAGAGTATGCCAGGTATGGGATACGCGCAAATGCAATTCTGCCAGGCTGGATTGAGACCGATATGACCGCAGATTCTTTTAAGCTCAAAACAGTTCAGGAAAGAGTTCTGCCCCGCGTGCCCCAGCGCAGGTGGGGCGTTCCAGCCGACTTTGGGCCGATTGCTGTTTACTTTGCTGCCGATGCCAGTGTCTATCATACTGGGGATGCAGTGGTAATCGATGGAGGGTACAGCTGTTTCTGATTATGGTGGTGTCCCCGTAATAATTTACATGATTTGCCTGAGTGCACATCGCCCAGAAAAATGGAACTCTCAAGTTTCGCACCCTGCTTTTATGACTGTAGATCAAACGACCGGCAATTGATTCACTTCATATTTTAAGTTTAACACTCCAATTCTTTTGGAGCCTTTGCCACTGAAGGATGCGAAACTTAAGATACAGATTTCTCCAGCAAAGTACAAATATCAGGCTGCTAAATTTTTTGCGATATTCGATTTTAATCACAAATGATAAAAATTAGAAAAGACAGTTGATTGCGTGGGCAATTTTATATATCCGTTTCATATCTGTGAACCGCAATATTTGGGTTTCTCTCATATCTGAATTTTAGCGTTACTTAGTTTTTTCGTATGATAACACATTGCATTTAAAGGCGGATAATATTACAGAGGTGATGATATCCAGATCTGTATAATGAATTATGTGGCGTATAACGGTCATTTTTGAGTATGACTGCTACTATATTTAAAAACAAAGCAACTTAATTGCTTCATTCAACAAAGGAGAATCCAATGTCCTTTCGTGTATCCCCCTTTTGGTGGCCGTTTTTGGGAGCGGCATCGCCTATTATCGTCCCTTTTCTATTAGCCAAAAACCGACGTTTCAAAAAGAATCTCAAACTTGCAGGTGAACTAAACAAAGACCGCCTTCGCCAAGCCGAGCCATTTGATTTGCCGGCACTCAATTTTTTGGAATTAACGGTCTTGGTAGAGGAGAAGACTGAGGAGAGTTTTTTGGGCGACGCTGGTGTCTCCTACTTATTTCGGTCTGATCAGGGCTCGCTGCTTTATGATGTTGGATTCGGTCCTGAACGTCCAGCATTGGCTCATAATGCCGCTAAGTTAGGAATAAAAATGGACCGGGTTGATTCTTTGTGCATTTCACATCTTCATCCTGATCACATGGGTGGTTTGAAGGCAAGTCGAACAAAATGTGTGACCGTGCCCAAAGAACTGGGCATGCCGAAGGGGCTACCTTGTTTTCTTCCCGATGAAGCTAATGCAGAGGGGTTCAAGTGCGAACTAATTGATAGGCCTCGGTTACTGACAGGCGGAATCGCTACAACGGGTCCGTTGGCCAGAAGCCTATTTTTCTATGGTTTGACCGAAGAGCAAGCGCTATTCGCTCACCTTAAGGGAAAGGGTTTGGTTATCTTCACTGGATGTGGGCATCCTACTATTGAACTCATAGTACAGATGGCCAACCGTCTTTCAAAAGAACCTATCTACATCATCGGAGGCGGACTGCATTTCCCTATCACAGGCGGCAGAGGTAACCGTGCCGGTATTCAATTCCAAACTTTCATAGGTACAGGCAAGCCTGTTTGGCAGAGAATTACCGATGACGATTTGAGCAATACCATTACTGCACTTAACAAATTCAATCCCAGCAAGGTTTTCCTATCGAGCCATGATAGCTGCGATCATTTCCTAGCATGCATGAAACACGAACTTAAAGCCGAAAATGAGGTGCTCAAAGCAGGGAAGACCTATCGATTTTGATTAAGCGTTTTAGGTATGTGTTTATCGCACATAACCAATAAATCCAGTGGGCACAAAAAACGGCACCGGTAATTTCAACGTTAATCAAGATATATCCAAGAATTCAGTGCTTTTGGAAGTTTGAAAAATCTGCGATATTCGATTTTAATCGCAAATGACAAAAATCAGAAAGGACGGTTGAGTGCGGATTGAGTTTCAGATATCCAGATCATATCTGCAAAATTGTGATATTTGGGTTATCTCAATGTATCACCACCCACAGAAACCAATCTATCATTGACTGAATCTTATCAATTCGGTATAGATCCATATATAAAATTTCTGATTCTCCAATTACACCTGACCTAAAACGGTTAACCAATCACAAAATCGAATCCTGTATCTAATCTGAACACCTCCTGAGCTTTGATCCATCCGACAATCTGTTTCTATGACAATTTTGCGTTATTTCCATTATTGAAGGCACACAAAAACGAAAGGAGGAAAAATGAAAATTCAGAAAAGGGCTTATCGGACAGTAGTATTTATTTCTCTAATCCTTTGTGGAATTATCGTATTTGGGGGGGGACAGGTTTCCGCAGACGAATGGACAAGCGCACAAAAAGAAGTTTGGAAAGCAATAGAAAACGCTTGGGAAGCTTTAAAGCTTGGCAAAATCGATGTAGCAACCTATGTTGGAGGCAGTCTCGAATGGTGGTCAGATCAAATAATACCTTTTGGGGGGGATAGATTAGTAATGGCCTATCAACGCTGGCTCGCCTACGATAAACCTGTGTCTTACGAATTAAAACCTCTGCAAATTTTTATTTATGGCAATGTCGCTAATGTATTTTACATATCGAAATGGAAAGGAAAAGAAATAGGCGATACTGGTCGACACATGGAAACTTGGGTTAAACAAGATAATAAATGGAAATTTCTTGGCAGCATGGCATGTTCATGTGAGAAAGCACCTAAATGCCCATAAGTATGAATTGTAACAGGCAGGGTTATGGTAACCCTGCCTTTTTTGCTTTCCAAAAGTTGCGATTTCTCCAACATATCAAAGGTTTTGAAGCATCAAAATTCCTGTGATATTCAATTTAAATCACAACTCTTAGGGGTGAATCTAAGCTATAGATTCGCCCTTTTTATCACCGCAAAGCCGCACTTTTCGGGACTACGGTTTGACACCAAGACCTAATTCCCGATAATGTGCATATATCCGGTTGATACCTGAAATATTTTGAGAAAATTTGATACTTGGGTTTCTCTCAATGTATGACCCGTCTCCACAATCCTGAATTTTAATTGTAAAAGCCCATCAATTTGGGTATAAATGCGCATAAATTATTTCTGAACTGCCAATTCCATCTGATCTGAAGCGATTCTCCATTTCTATAGCTTTATACGATTTCTATTTCGATTTTTGTGCTTCTTCGGATAATCATATGCTGAGTTCCCCTGCTCCAACCTTCTAAAAAGGGATTGCCTTTAAAAACTCGTTTAAATAAAAGGAGGATACAAAATATGTCCGAAAAGAAAGCCGCTTTGATTACCGGCGTTTCATCAGGTATCGGGCAGAGCATCGCGCGACAGCTGGCTCAAAAAGGCTTCGCCGTTTTTGGGACAAGCCGAAATCCACAGGAGATTGAGCCAATATCCGGTGTAGAAGTCTTGCCGCTCGATGTGCGTTTAGATGAGTCGACCAAGGCGTGCGTAGACGCGATATTTGCTCAGGTGGAACGGCTGGACATCCTGGTGAACAATGCCGGTTATATGTTGGGGGGCGCGATTGAAGAGGTATCCATTGAAGAAGCCAAGGCACAGTTTGAAACTAATTTCTTTGGTGCGATGAGAATGGTTAAAGCGGTGCTCCCGATGATGCGACAGCAGCGGAGTGGGCAGATTATCAATATCAGTTCGCTTGCTGGGTTAGTCCCCGCACCGCCATTTTTGGGGATATACTCAGCCAGCAAGTATGCGTTGGAAGCATACACGGAGCACTTATGGCGTGAGGTCAAGCCGTTCAATGTGCGTGTATCGCTGGTTGAACCAGCCTTCTTCAAGACCAATTTGGTGCGCAACCAGCAGAATGCCGC
>JASFPY010000191.1:0-5319 GCA_050115755.1 Desulfobacteraceae bacterium
TAACTGTATCATATAGGGCGTAATAATAATAACTCCAACTGGCTTTAAAAGCCAGTTGGAATTGTTTCACGTGAAACATTAACTATTTCCCCACACAAAACCGGCTGAAAATCTCATTCAACACATCCACTTTCACATTATCGCCGCTAATGACCCCCAAAGCATCAATGGCCTCCTGAAGGGGGATGGCCACCAGATCGCTGGAGGTTCCCTTTTTCAGTTGCGCAATGACAGATTCCGCTGCATCGAGGCTCGTTTCAAGCAGCAACTTTTGCCTTAAATTGGGAACAACCACCGCCTCAAAATCGAGGCGATTCTGTCCCCCGGCCACTTTAATGACTTTTTTTTTGAGATGATCGATCCCCCGGTCATACAGGGCCGAAATGCTCGCCCGATCATCAAAACGCCAGCTATCCGGCAGGATGGTTTCATTTCCCTTCCGAATAAGGTCGATTTTGTTCAACACCACGATTTTGGGCTTGGAATTGATCTGATCATAGATAAGATGATCTTCAGGGTCCACCGGTCGGTGGGCTTCAATCATGAAAAGCACCAGATCAGATCCGTTGACGTGCTCGAGCGTTTTTTCTATTCCGATCTTTTCAACGGGGTTGTCTGTGTGATGAACGCCGGCCGTATCACTAATAACAACCGGCATTCCATCAAGATTCAGGGTTTCTTCGATCACATCCCGGGTCGTTCCCGGTACCTCGGTCACAATGGCACGATCTTTTTGAACCAGCTGATTGAGCAGGCTGGATTTTCCCACATTGGGCCGACCGACAACCGCCACAGCAAACCCGTCACGAAAAACATGAGCGTCCACATAATTTCGGATCAGCCGCTTCAGCGGTTCCAGCACCTCTTTTTCAAACTTTTTTGGGGTTTCTCCGGGCTGAATGAATTCTGCGACATCATCGGGAAAGTCAATCGCAGCTTCAATCCGGGTCAGCAGGTCGACCAGTGCGGCTCGGATTGACGTAATCTGTCCCCGCAGCTTCCCGCTTACCTGGGATGCCGCCATTTGCAAACTTTTTTGGGTGCGGGCATTGATGACATCGATGACCGCCTCGGCCTGGGTGAGATCAATGCGCCCATTAGCAAATGCCCGCTGGGTAAATTCCCCTGGTTCGGCCAGCCGCACACCCTTTTTTAAAACAAGCTGTAAAATGGCATGCAATACCATTGCCCCACCATGCGCATTAATCTCTACAACATCTTCACGTGTGTAGGTCCGCGGGGCCTTCATCGCCGAAAGCAAGACTTCATCGAGCAATTGGCCGCTTTCCGTATCCACGATGTGCCCGTAGTAAAGCCGGTGCGACTCAAATGTAAATGCGTTAATCTCTTTGCCCTGAGGCGCCGGAAGGTTAACGGCTTTTGGATCCTGATGCCTGTCGATCGGCCGGAAAATAGCCCTGGCAACTGCAAAGGCATTTGAGCCGGATATTTTAACAATTCCGATCCCGCCTTTTCCGCCGGATGTAGCAATGGCTGCAATGGTATCTGGGTTAGGTGTCATTTAAGCAAAAAATAAAATGGCGGCCCGAAAGTTGAAATGATGGTAGGCACAAAGTAAAGCTATCTTCTGGAATTACGACTCTTTTTGGGAAATATCACGAGCTTTCGCAAACGGCCTTCCCCCCGGCTGCGCGTTAGAACTTCTGGAAAATCTTTGAGCGCAATATGAACGATTCTGCGATCATAGGCATTCATATGCCCGAGCGATATGGGCTTTCCAATTTTCTTTGCCTTCTCGGCTAACCGAAAGGCCATACTTTCGAGATTTTCTTTGCGGGTTTCCAGATAGCCTTCAATATCCACCAAAACCCGAATTCGGTTGTTGTTGCGTTTATTGACAACTTTTTCGACAATCGTCTGAATGGCATCCCGTGTTTGGCCGCGTTTGCCGATCAAAATGCCCGCATTTCCACCATTGACATTAAAACATAGCCGATCCGCATCCGTATTAACCGAAATTTTAGCCTCAGATGTGAGCGCGTCTAAAATTCGCTGCAGGACCAGCCGACCATTTTCAACAGAATCATCGGTGGCTGAATAAAACGGTTGTCTTTCTGAATTCTTTTTAGCAATTTCATCTTGGCCGTTTATAACCATGGTGCCTGCGGCTTTGGAGTTGCCGGAAGCATCGCTCTCAGGCAGTGTTTCATGGCTAAATACAGCAACTTCTGCTTGCGGCTCCTTAGCCAGCAACTCTTCGGGCAACATTACCCGTATTTTAGCTTTTTTGGTGCCGGAAAGACCGAAAATGCCGCTGGATCCATAAGACAGCACTTCGTATTTTATTTCTTTTTTAGGCATCTTGAGTTCGGCGCTGGCCTTCTCAACAGCCTTTTCAACGTTTTTGGCTTTGAATTCCAACGGAGCTGGCATATAAAACCTCCGTAATTACGCGTATTTTTTCTGGGTATAATACTGTTGTGCAATCGATAAAATGTTGTTCACCAGCCAGTATAAAACCAGGCCGGATGAAAAATTGATAAAAATAACGGTAAAAATAATGGGCATAAACATCATCATTTTAGCCTGGGTGGCATCTCCCATCGGGGGCGACATTTTTTGCTGAAGCAGCATGCTCGCACCCATGACAAGGGTTAGAACCGGTATTCCATAGGGTGGCTCCATAAAAGGTACCGAAAAATTAAAACGGAATAAACGGTCCGGTGCAGACAAATCGTTAATCCACAGAAGAAATGGCGCATGCCGCAGCTCAATGGCCTCATAAAGCATGCGGTAAAGTGCGAAAAAGACAGGGAGCTGGACCACCATCGGCAGACAGCCGCCCAGCGGATTTATCTTATAGGTGCGATACAGCCCCATGACTTCCTGGTTCATCCGCTGTTTGTCGTCTTTGTATTTTTCCCGGATCTCCTTCATCAGCGGCTGGAGTTTTTTCATTTCGCTCATCGATTTATAGCTTTTTTGCCCCAGCGGCCATAGAAGGATTTTAACCAGTATGGTCAAAATAATGATGGCTACCCCATAGTTGGGGATAACACTGTAAAATAGGTTCATCAACCACAGGCAGGGCTTGGCAATGAAATCAAACCAGCCGAAATTAACAACTTTATTCAGGTCGTTGCCGATATTTTTAAGATCCTGTATCTTTTTGGGACCCATAAAAAGCTGGTATTTATAGGCATATTCAGTGCCAGGCTGAATCGTTTTTTCCGGTTGCCGGTAGCGGGCTGTCAAAAATTTTTCGGAATTTAAAGCCAGATATAGGCTGGCTTCTTCGACCTCGTCAGGTATGAGGCCGGACATAAAATAACGGCTCTGCAGGGCAACCCATTTGATTTTGCCGTCAAATGTATTCTGGTCTTTAAGCTTTTTGGTCTTGATTTCTTCAAGCTTGTCGTTAATAAGGGCGCTGGGGCCCTCAAAAGCATATCGTCGTTTTCCATGGGGCGCATTACTGTTTAGGGTCACAAAAAGCCGATCCTGGATGGCGCTCCCGGATCCATTTTTTATGCTTACCGCCATACCAATCGCGTAATTATCCGGTGCGAATTTATAGGTTTTTTCGATGACGATTCCATCTTGTGAGCGCCATGTAAAAGTGAGATTCCGGGGACTGTCATTTACATCCAGTTTTCTGGAAGGCAGGTTGACCGAAAAAACGGCTTTCTCCAGCCCCGCAATACTCTTGCCGCTAAATCCCAGTCGGCCGACGCCTAAGGTTTGGTTGTCGGTCAGAATTTGCTTTAAGGGCGCATCCTTTTTGACTTTCTCACGGTATTTTTTAAGGAGAAAACTGTAAAATACCGCCCCATTCTCAGAAATCTTGGCCTGATAAAGCGGCGTATCGACGGTGATGGTCGCTGCTACCTTCGGCGCGGCCTCTTCAACGACAGCTTTTTCAGCAGGAGCTGGCGTTTCAACAGCTTCTTTGTAAGGCTTTTCAGTCTCTTTGACCGCTTGTTTTTTTTCTACAGCAGTCGGTTCAGCCTTTTTTTCCGGGTGGCGCTGGGCTTCATAAAATTGCCATGCCAGAAATATGACGAGCGAGAGGACGATGGCTAATAACAATCGCGATTGTTCCATTCATTTCTCCTAATAGTCGTTTACTTAACTCGTTTCATCAATATTATCTCGGCTTCTCATGAATATTCATGCAACATTCAGGTAAATTACGTATCCTTTTCAAGCTAAAAAGAAGCCTGTATTTAAGTTTAAACAGATTAGTTGTCTGGGGAATTCGCTGGAGGAACAGGTTCTGCGCCGTTAACCAATTACCGTTAAGCATGCCAGACTCGTTTGTTGGGCCTTGTTATGCGCAACTTAGGGAACCGGATCAACACCACCAGGATGAAAGGGATGACATCGCAACAATCGTTTGGCGGCCAGAAACAGGCCTTTTAAAGGACCGTGTTGCCTGATTGCCTCATAGGCATAGTTCGAACAGGTTGGATAAAAACGACACGAGCGGCCTAAAATCGGAGATAATGTGTACTGGTAGGCCCTGATCGATGCCAGCATCAATACCGATATAATTTTTTTAATCAACACAATTCGAAATCTTTTCAAACAAATCTTGAAGGAATAGATTTACCTTCTCAGATGAAAGGTCTGCGGCCTTTTTTTTGGCGACGATGTTAATATCCCAGTTTTGATTTAAATGCTGCCTGTTTAATCGAAAGTATTCGCGTACCAGACGTTTAATTCGGTTTCTTGGCGCAGCTTTTCCGACCTTTCGTGTAACCGTGATGCCCAGCCTTGGGCGTTCAAATTTTCCAGGTTTGAAAATAGCGATAAAGCAGTCATTTTGAAGCTTTCGTCCAAATCGGGCGAGTTCGAGAAATTCCGATCGTTTTAAGATTCGATCTTCCTTTTTAAAGGAAAACGCATCGTGATCCATTACTTATCATTCTATTCGCTTACCGGGCGCTTCAACCGGCGAGCCGAGCCCTGCCCTTTGCCCGGCGACGATTAATTATTCTGCGTCCCGCTTTAGACGACATGCGCTTACGAAATCCATGATTCCTGGCCCGTCTGATCCTGCTGGGCTGAAAAGTGCGTTTCATATTATAAGTCCTTAATTTAATTACATATTTTTGATTATTTGTTTAGGTGTCAATTGTTCGGTTGTCCCATCCGGAGTCCAAGTCCCGAAACCCGTGATATAAATCACAAGGTCCAAATCATGTCAAGATCAAATATTCAGCCAAATATTTGATATCGAAAAACTTTTTATTCCTGATGAATTTCAAATATATCGAACTCCTCCATATGATAGGTGGTGTTGGGGTATATGACAATTTGCTTGCCGATGGTTTTTTCCAGCGTGGTTATTAAATG
>JASFPY010000192.1:0-5289 GCA_050115755.1 Desulfobacteraceae bacterium
GCCCTTCGACTGCGGGGTGACAAATCGACCCGGTGCGCGCCACGGTCCGCGGGAAATTCGTAATATGTCGAGCCTGACTCGCACCATCCATCACGTGAGCCGCATAAATCCTTACGCGCTATGCCGCGTCGGTGATGTTGGTGATGTGCGTTTTACGGATGTTTATCACCTGGATGAAGCGATTAAAAGCATCGAGGGTTTTTATCGCAAGCTCCATGCCGCAGGCGTCATTCCGTTGAGTGCCGGTGGTGACCATTCGATCACCTATCCGATTTTAAAGGCCATAGCAGCGCAAAGTCCGATTGGCTTGATTCATATCGATGCCCATACCGATACCTGGGATGCGTTTCTGGGCTCCAGCGTCCACCATGGCGCGCCCTTTCGCCGTGCTGTTGAAGACGGATTGCTGGATCCCAAAAGAACCGTGCAGATTGGTATCCGGGGGGCACAGACCACCACTGAAGGCTGGGATTATTCGGTCGAAAAAGGGATGCGCATTATTTTTATCGAAGAATTTATCAAGGCAGGGGTCGAGGCCGTTATCGCCGAAGCGCGCAGCGTTGTCGCTGACGGTCCGACCTATATTTCCTTTGATGTCGATAGTCTCGACCCGGTCTATGCTCCCGGCACGGGCACCCCCGAGATCGGTGGCCTGACCACGCGTGAGGTGCAAGCGCTGCTCCGGGGCCTGGGCGGTCTTAATTTAATTGGCGGTGATGTTGTTGAGGTGGCGCCACCGTTTGATCCGACCGGAAATACGGCTTTGGTTGGTGCGACGATGATGTACGAAATTCTGTGTCTTTTGGCCGAAGCGGTAGTGCTTCGTAAAGGATAACCGTCTGCTTTGTTAAATTCTGTTTATTTCTTTTTTTTCAGATGGGGATCCCGCAGGGCTTTCTTATAGATTTTTCCCGATCCGGTTTTGGGGAGCTCATCTAAGAAAACAATGGTTTTAGGCGCTTTGTAGGATGCCTGATGTTCTTTGCAAAAGACGATGATTTCATCTTCGGTAGCTGTTTCACCGTCTTTGAGCACCACTGCGGCATTTACCGCCTCTCCCCATTTTTCGTCCGGCACACCGAATACAGCGGCTTCTAAAATCTTGGGATTCATGTAGAGCACGTTTTCAACCTCGGTGCAGTAAACATTTTCGCCGCCGGTAACAATCATGTCTTTTTTGCGATCAACAATGTTGACATAGCCTTCTGAATCCAGGGTGGCCAGGTCCCCGGTGCGCAACCAGCCATCTGAAAACGCATTTGCAGTTTCTTCAGGCAGATTCCAGTAGCCGGGGGTAACGGTATCTCCCCGCACCCAGATTTCACCCACCTGTTGGTCATCAGCGGCAACCGGTATCCCGTTTTCGTCTACGACTTTAAGGTCCACGCCAATAGACGGCCGGCCGGTTTTGGATTTGTATTTCAATTGCGCTTCGGGCGGCAACGATTTCAAATGCGCTTTCAAGATACTGAAGGTCAAATACGGACTGGTTTCGGTCATGCCGTAAGTCTGGATGTAATCGCAGCCAAGCGTTTCCATGATGCTTTTAACCAGCTCGGGCGCAATGGGGGCACCGCCGCTGAGAATTTCCCTCAGGCTTGAAAAATCATATTCTGTTACCCGGGGATGTTTGATCATCAGGTTGAGCATGGTGGGTATTAAATTGCTCATGGTTATCTTTTGTTTTTCGATAGTGGCCATAACGGCTTCGGCCTCAAATTGACCGACCATCACGTGGCAGCCACCGACCCAGGTAATGGCAAATGTCGCCCAGGCATCGGCCAGATGAAACATGGGCGCAACGTGGGCCCAGGTATCGGTATCCACCAGTTTTAGCTCGGCGATGGTTCCCAGGGCGTGGCTGCAGACATTTTTATGGGTGAGCATTACCCCTTTGGGCCGCCCGGTGGTGCCGCTGGTGTAATAAAGATGAGCGGTCCGGTTTTCATCAACGGATGCAGGTGTGAAATCCGCAGCAGTTGCACAAACGGCATCCTCATAACGGTGGCTTTGAATGGTAATGGATTCATCGGTTCCTTCACCGATCCAGAGAATTCCTTCGAGAGGAACCCCCTCCTGGATTGCGCTTTTGACCAGATCTGCAAACCGCGTTGCAGCAATTAACCAGCGGGAGCCGGCATCGTTTAATATGTAGGCAATTTCTCTGGCGGCCAGTCGGTAATTGAGCGGATTGAGAATGGCGCCAATGCCGGCAGCTGCGTAATAGGCCTCCAGAAATACATGCGAGTTGACTTCCAGTATGGAGATGCGGTCTTCTTGCTGAATGCCCCGGTTTTGAAAAAATCGGGCCAGCCCGGCCACGCGCTCACCGATCTGCTGATAGGTGTAGGATCGCTCACCGTCGATGACCGCGACCTTGGCAGGATATAAATCCAATGCCTTGCGAAGCGTTGTCCAGATGTTCATGGCTTGTTCCATACAGGCGGTGACAGTGGACCACCTGACAACTGCGCAAAAGGTTAGCGAATTTCTATTTGAACGCAGCTAAAAAAACCGATCAAGTAAAGATTGGTTAAGCCGTTACCCGGTTAAAAAATGGAAAATATTTTCCTATTTTGACGGGCATAACGGGCTCAATGGGTTAACCTAAATTCGGAACCCTATAATACCATTAACTTTCCAAATGCCAAGTCCAAAATTATTGCGATTTGCCAAAAGATATGGTTGAAATGAATCAAAAACCTCCGGGTTGAGCCCGTGACCCGTTAGCCCGTTTGCCGGTTATAAAAAATTAGACATTAACCCTTTTTTATTTGTAACAGGTATCTGATATGGCTTTAGAAATCGAAAGTTTTAGTGAAGATTTTGACCCGCGGTTTAAAATTTTCCATGAATTGATGGCCCGCAAGGTCAGGGATATTCTGCTGGTTTCAACACCTTACGATGCCTGGATTCTGGAAGAAGATTGCCGTCTATCTGAACGTATCATTCATGAATACCGCGGCCTGAACCTGAGCAATCCGCCCCGGTTTACCTGGGTTTCCAGTGCCCAGGAAGCCCTGGCGATGCTGGACGAAAAGAAATTTGACATGGTGATTACCATGAGCCAGCTGGCGGATATGGATGTTTTCACCCTGGGTGAGGAAATTAAAAAAAAGGTTCCCGATCTGCCGGTTGTTTTGCTGGCCCATGACTCGTTGCCGCCGCCTGCCCAGGAATGCCTGCTGGATTTTAGCCGCCCTCCCGGGATTGACCGATGCTTTGTCTGGTCAGGCAATACCGATATCCTGGTGGCAGTGGTCAAAAGCGCTGAAGACCGGTTGAATGTTGAACACGATACTGAATTTGCCGGTATTCGGGTGATTCTTTTTGTGGAGGATTCTCCAACCTACATTTCCTCTTTGCTGCCGGTTCTTTACAAAGAACTGGTGAGTCAGACCCAGGCCATTATGGAGTACCGGCTCAATGAGGAACACAAGTTGCTGACCATGCGGGCACGGCCTAAAATATTGATTGCCGAAAACTTCGAGGAAGCCAATCAGCTTTTTGAAAAATTTGAGCCTTATGTCCTGGGCGTTATATCTGATGTGCGCATCCCGCGTAACTGTGTGCTGGATGAAAATGCCGGCGTCGCATTTCTATCAAAGATTAAAAAAGAACGTTTCGATATCCCGCTTTTGCTCACCAGTTCTGAATCGATCAATGCAGATAAAGCTAAAAGTATTCCGGCTGCTTTTGTTGATAAGAACTCACCCAGTTTGCATGCTGAAGTTCGTTCGTTTTTTCTTGACCAGCTTGGATTTGGGGATTTTGTCTTCCGTCAACCCGATGGCCGGGAATTGGCCCGTGCTTCCAGCCTGCGCAAGCTCGAAGAAATCCTGCACACGCTTCCCGAAGATTCCTTTGTACAACATTGCAGCCGTAATGATTTTTCAAGATGGCTTTTTGCCAGAACCGAGATAATGCTGGCCTCAAAAATGCGACCGCTGAGGTATGACGACTTTTCGAGCGTTGAAAGCCACCGCAAGTATTTAATTTCCATGATCCAGACCCGGCGGCAGCGGTTGCAAAAAGGCGTGGTTGCTGATTTTGATGCTGGTGATTTTGACCCCGATACCGAGTTTTTCAAAATCGGCAAAGGCTCTCTGGGCGGAAAGGCCAGGGGGTTGGCATTTGTCGCCAATTTGCTTCAGCGGCTTCCTGCCATCCATAAAAAATTTGAGGATGTGAACATTTTTGTCCCTCAGACCCTGGTGGTGACAACCGACGGCTTTGATGCCTTTATCGAGGAAAATGATCTCAAGGAACTGGCAAAATCAGATGCGCCCGATGAGGAAATTGCCGGAGTCTTCCATGGCGCCAATTTTCCGCAATGGATTGCCGAAGAGCTCGAAGCCTATCTGAAACAAATCAACTATCCATTGGCCGTTCGATCTTCAAGCCTGCTGGAAGATGCCCAATTTCGCGCTTATGCGGGCCTTTATCGAACCTACATGCTTCCCAATAATCACCCGGATCTGGAATTACGATTGGAACAACTGGTCAATGCCATCAAACTGGTTTATGCCTCAACGTACTTCCGGGACCCCAAAGCATTTTCAAAGCGCGTGGGTCATCGCACCGAAGAAGAAAAGATGGGTGTCATCATTCAGCAACTGGTGGGAGAAAGATACGGCAATTATTTTTATCCGACCATATCCGGTGTTGCCCAGTCTTATAATTATTATCCTTTTGCAAAAATGAAACCGGAAGAGGGTATCGCCACCGTGGCGCTGGGTCTGGGAAAGACGGTCATGGAGGGTGAAAAAGCCCTGCGGTTTTCTCCCCGATATCCGCAATTGCTTCCGCAGCGTTCTACGGTAGAAGATATCCTGGCAAACTCACAACAGCTTTTTTATGCCTTGAATATGGGTGACGAACCTTCGGAGGTTGGCATCCTCGAGGATGCCAACCTCGCTAAAAGAGATGTCAGCGATGCCGATGAAGAAGCCCCGGTGAAACTTTTAGCCAGCACTTACATCCCTGAAGAACATCGCATCAGAGATTCTGCCCATATGCCCGGCTATCGGGTGCTCACTTTTGCCCAGGTGTTGAAGTATGGTCAGTTTCCCCTGGCTGAAGTTCTTTCCGAAGTTTTAGATCTGGGCCAGAAGGGTATGGGGTGTCCGGTGGAGCTCGAATTTTCGATCAATATGCCCCAGAACCCGGAGCGAAAGTCTGAATTTGCCTTTTTGCAGCTCAGGCCAATGACGGCCCGTGCGGAACTGCTTCAGGTGACTATAACCGATGATGAAATTGCCAGATCCTTTTGCGTTTCCTCCCATGCCC
>JASFPY010000193.1:0-5284 GCA_050115755.1 Desulfobacteraceae bacterium
GGTACTGGCGTACCATTACGACTTTTTCTTGCGGGGTGAGCGCCAGAATCAACACCCAGTCGGAAAAATGGAGGGCCTGCACCTCTCTGATTTCGCCGGTGCGCGGCGAGCGCACCTTTTTCTGAGTCAACGAAAAAAGTTTAAAATCTCCAATCCGCTCCCGGTTTATTATCGACCAGTCTCGGATCATTGCCGGATTCCCTTTCCTTTGGAAATTTTTCTTTGCTCTTCTTTGCGCTGGGCAAGCATTTTGGCCATCATCAAACCGATTCCCATGGGGTGTAAATCGTCTGACTTCAATCCGATTAAAGTATCAACAAAGGCCTTGGCGGGAGGTGAAAGCACCTGGTCTTTCAGATACGCAATGTTGACGTCCAGATAAACCTTCTGGCCTTTCAGCGTAACGGCTGCCAATCTTTTTCCTTTCAGTTCTTCAGTAACCGCTTCTCTGACCAACAATGAAACGCCTTCTCCGCGCTGCACCAGTTGTTTGATAAATTCGGTGTTACTGGTTTCCATCAGGATGTCGGGCGTGCAGTGTTCGGCCTCAAATAATTCTTCCACCAGCTGGCGGGTCCCGGAGCCTTTTTCCTTCATAATAAATGGTTCGGCAGACAAATCTTTAAAGGTGATTGCCTTTTTCCGGCTCAAATGATGATCTCTTGAAACAATGACCGCCATTTCTTCCCGGCTAAACGGGAAAAAATGAACCTCCGGGTTATTTTCGGTCCTGGCAATTACCGCCACTTCTATTTTAAAATTTAACAAACTGTGAATCATGTCCAGTGAGCTGCCTTCGTTCAGTTGTATTTTTATGTTCGGATAGTTTTTATGAAACGTGCTGATCATCAGCGGCATAAAATAACGCGCGTAAGCTTTGGTCGTCCCTAAACTGAGGATTCCGCGCTTGAGTTCACGCATATCATCGATGATATTTTCAATTTCTTTTTCGTATTTGAAAATTTTGGCCGCACAGTCATAAAGAGATTTACCTTCATCTGTCAGGTAGATCCGGCGCTTTCGTTTTTTAAACAGCTTCAGGTTGCAAAACTCCTCGAAAGATTTGATCTGAGAGGTAACAGCCGGCTGCGTGATGAACAGCTCTCCGGCAGCAGCCGTAAAATTCAAATTTTTGGCAGCATAGTAGAAGACTCGAAACTGGTTGAAATTTAGCATAGTTCAAAATTTATGATATTAACTTTTTTTATGGACCGATTTTATACATAAACAAAAATTATGCATAGCATAAATTAAATTGGTTTGACAGATTTTTTTTATTCATTCATATAAAATAAATTATATTTACCCATATAATTTCAGGCTTGTGTACTCTCACCTCAACTGGCTCTGGTTTCCATTCTGAGTTCCAGTTCCTCCGACCGAAAGCCTATAGAAATGTTATTCATGTGTCTTTTGTTGCTGTGAACGCATTTTTTTAACCCACCACCGAAAGGAGGAAAAAATGGCCGAACAATCTGGAAGATTCCCGGACCCTCATGAATTTCAGGTCCCTCCTGAGCTTGAAGGCTGGGAAGAAATGTATCCCTCCCATCACCTGTTTTCTGAGGATCGATCAGACTGGGAAAAAGCCCAATTCTGGTATCAGGACAAAATCCATGCGCCGGAACCCATGCCGCCACTGGATTTGATTTTTCAGGAAGCCTGGCAGATCTCCCTGTCACAGTACACCACCCGCGTATTCTGTATCCCACCGGCGCAGGGAATCGCCCAACGAATGGTGGGGTGTTACCTGTACATCTGCGCCATAGCCCCACCACCGGAGGAAATCATCGGTGAAAAAGCCGGGCATTTTGAAAAACGCGTATTCTATGTATTTGAACATTATAATGAACTCTGGGACAAATGGCTCGCCAAATTTAAAGCGCTCGGCGAAGAAATGGCCGCGGTGAAAGTCCCCAGCGAGCTGCCGAAATTTGTTCCCGAGGACCAGGTTCTACCGGCACCAACCGGAGTGTACGACAGTTACTATTTAATCGAGGCTTTTGACAAACTGGTTAACCAGATGTTTAAGGGCTGGCAGTATCATTTTGAAATGCTCAACCTGACCTATCTGGCCTATCTGATGTTTGCCGACGTCGCCCGTAAACTTTTCCCCGGTATCAGTGAAAGTGCAATCGGCAAAATGGTGGCCGGCGCCTATGTCTCCATGTTTAAGCCCGAAGAAGAACTTTGCCGCCTCTCCAAGATGGCCGCTTCCGCCAAAGAAGTTTCCACAATTCTCAAGAGTGACAAGTCGGTGGAAGACAAGGTCGCGGAACTTCAAAGCACGGAGGAAGGCAAGAAATGGCTGGCAGAATATGAAAAAGCCCAAGATCCGTGGTTTTATGTTTCCTGCGGCAGCGGTTGGTTTCATTATGAGGGCAGCTGGTTGACCGATCCGAACATTCCTTACAGTTACATAAAGGGTTATGTCGAACGTCTGGAAAACGGTGACACCATCGAGCGCTCGCTGGATGAAATCGAAAAGCAAAGAGATGATATCGTTGCCGAATATCGCAACCTCATCAAAACCGACGAAGACCGCAAGGCTTTCGATGATGCCTACAACACGATCCGAACGATTTATCGCTACGCCGAAGACCATCTGTTCTGGGTCGAGCACTGGTTCCACACCATCTGGTTCGACAAGATACGGGACTTCGGGCAGCTGCTGGTCGACAACGGGATGCTAAATGAGGTCGATGACATCTTCATGTTCAACCGCTATGAGATCCCGCAACTTTTGACAGAGCTGTCAACCGGCTGGGCGCTGGGGGTCGATATCCCCATGCGCGGAAGCTATTATAAGTCCAAAGCCGAAAAGCGCAAAAAGATTCTGGAAGCCGCCCGCAAATGGAATCCGATTCCGGCTCTGGGTGTTCCGCCCGAAGAAGTCGCCGAACCTTTCACAATCATGCTGTGGGGGATCACCACCGATAAGGTCAAGGAATGGCTCAAGGGTGTTGATGTAACCGCGGGCGAGGACGTTTCTGAGATCAAAGGCTTCGCCTCATCGGCCGGCATCGTCGAGGGCCCGGCCCGCGTGCTAAAACTCCTTAAAGACATTGTCGATTTGCAGCCCGGCGAAATCCTGGTCTGCCCGTCCACCAATCCGTCCTGGGCACCCGTGTTTACCAAAATTAAGGCCGCGGTGACCGACATCGGCGGGCTGACGAGCCATGCGGCCATCGTCTGCCGTGAATACGGCGTTCCATCGGTGACCGGCACCGGGGTATCCACACAGGTGATAAAAACCGGCGACACGATCAAGGTCGACGGCGACACGGGTGTGGTCGAGATTGTTAAACGAGCAGGTTAACCACTTTATGCGGTTTTCTGAAAACCGTTGCCCAAAATCGAAACGCTGTTTCATGTAAGATAAGCCTTCATGCTGAAACCCCTTCCCTCAACGGAGGGGGTTTCAGGTGGAAGGATAATCAAGGAATCAACTATGGATTATATCCTGGATTTTGAAAAACTGGATAAATCTTCACTCCCTTCCGTTGGCGGTAAAAATGCCAGTCTGGGCGAAATGATCAAGGCCGATATTCGGGTACCGCCCGGATTTGCAGTGACTACCGACAGCTATTTATTGTTCATTACCGAAGCCGGAATTAAAAACAGAATTCTCGAAATTGTATCAAATTTGAACCCCGAAGATGTATCGGCCCTCAACAAGGCCAGTGACGATGTTCAGGAATTGATCAAAAATACCGCCATCCCCGAACCGGTGATCAAGGCGATCAAGGATGGCTATTTGCAGCTGTGCACCAGATGTGCCGTCGAAGTCATTCCGGTGGCGGTGCGTTCAAGTGCAACCGCCGAGGATCTGCCGACAGCCAGTTTTGCCGGCCAGCAGGACACCTATCTCTGGGTTCAGGGAGCCGATCGGGTAATCAGCAAAGTTCAGAATTGCTGGGCCAGTTTATATACCCCCCGCGCAATCGCTTACCGCATTAAAAACAATTTTCCCCATGATAAGGTGCTCATCAGTGTAGGGATCCAGAAAATGGTCAATTCAAAAGCCGCCGGGGTGATGTTTACACTGAATCCAACCAACGGAGATGTTTCCAAAGTTGTGATTGAGGGCAACTGGGGGCTTGGGGAAACCGTGGTTTCCGGCTCGGTCAATCCGGATAAATTCGTCGTCGATAAGGTGATGCTGGAAATCAATGAAAGGACCATATCAACCAAACACGTCGAATGTGTGTATGACGCAGAAAAAGGGGAAACCGTCGATGCGGATGTCACCGATGATATGCAGTGCATCTGCTGTCTGGCGGACGAAGAAATCAAAGCACTGGTCAGTGTTGCCAAAAATATCGAAAAACATTACGGTCGACCGATGGATATCGAATGGGCCATTGACAGGGACATACCGTTTCCGGAAAACATGTTTATTGTTCAGGCCCGCCCAGAGACCGTATGGAGCCAGCGTAAGACGGAATCGGTCATTGGCGCTAAAAGCGGCCGCCAGCTTTTGATAGAACAGGCCATGAAACGAATTAAGATACCGTAGCAATCACTGCTTAGCTCAATAAACCTGCCTCCCCTATATAATTCCAGAGTAACTGCGTTGCGTTCGGAGCAATTGAGGAGGATATCTAATCGCACAAAAGACAAGCCTGACGGACGCGAGTAAAAAACCGCAGGAGTGATGAATTTATAAAAATTGGCAAACATTTAACTATGAATTAGCAATTTTTGTCTAAACTATTCCAATCTTTTTACTTTGCAAAAGGAGGAAATGTTTTATGAAAGACATGAGAGATTTTGTCACCAAAGGCGAGGAAACGGGTCTGTGCAAGCGGATCACCGCCGAAGTGGACTGGAATCTGGAGTTGTCGCACATCGCCAAGCTTAATGAAGAGCAAAGTGGTCCGGCGCTTCTTTTTGAAAACGTCAAAGATTATGATACGCCGGTTATCACCAGTGTGTGCACCACCACCCAGAGGCTGGCTTTGATCATGGGAATGCCACTTGAATCCACGCTAGTGGACCTTTATGAAGAGTGGGCCAAGCTAGGTGAAAACCTGATAACGCCCAAGCAGGTGGAAGCCTCGTCCGCTCCCTGCAAAGAAAACATCGTGACCGGTGATGATATCGATCTGTTCAAATTTCCGGTTCCACAGTGGTATCCGCTGGACGGTGGTCGTTTTATCGGCACTGCCCATTTCATCATCAGCAAAGATCCTGAGACCGGATGGATTAACCTGGGAACCTACCGCAGCCAACTGCTTGGAAAAAACAAGATGGGTACCCAGTTCATCAAAGGCAAGCACGC
>JASFPY010000194.1:0-5268 GCA_050115755.1 Desulfobacteraceae bacterium
GCGGCAATTGGATCCGGTTCGGCCGTCTGCTGTTTTTTTACCGATCCGGGCATCTTCTGGATCGCTGAAGCCGCTTTGGCCTGATAGCGGCTGTCGGGAAACCGGGTGATAATTTGATTGAAGATACTGTGAGCGCTTTCAAGATCATCCGAAGCATAGGAATGGTCGTAGAGTTTTTGATAAAGCGTTGCAGCCATAAAAAGGCCGGCCGGCGCCCAGGGCCCGTCCGGGTCCTTGTCATAAACCGACTGGAACTTATCAATACACCGCAACCAGTTCTGACGGTATTTCATTTTTTGGGGGTTTTTGCGCAGCTTGCTGTAACAACTCTCGGCAGCGATGTAGGCATCTTTGGGTGTTTCTGTTCCCGCTGCAGACGATCCGGCTGCTGCTGTCCGGCTCGGCGTCTTCTGGACGTTGACGGTTGCGCCCAGGTTGTGAATTTCCCGCACGGCTTTCTGATGGTAGCGGCTTTGAGGATAGTCAGCAGCAATTTGCTGAAAGATGTCAAGGGCTTTTTTCCTGTCCGATCCCTTACCTGAATACTTCGCCAGATCCAGATACATTTTAGCGGACCTGTACAGTCCGGCTGCCGCCCAGGGCCCGTCCGGATCCTGCCGGTAAACCGACTGAAATTTTTTGATGCACCGCATCCAGTTGTGGCGGTATTTTATTTTTTGTGGATTCTGGCGCAGGCTCCGATAACAGGCTTCAGCATCAAAATATGCATCTTCGGGGGCTGCCGCCGAAAATGCGGAAAAAAGTGAAACTTCTCCAAAGATCAATAGAATAATGGATATTATAAAAAGTTTTTTAGCTTTTTGGGTCATCTTATGTGTTCGATGTCATCTGTACCTGTTTTTAAAATACGCTCGAATATCTCAAAAAAAGTTTAAAAGTCGTATAGTATATTTTAGTGCAGTTGAGTTTTTTAAACAACGCAGTGTCTATGGTTTCAGGTTTCAGGTGCTTCGCAAATCTTCGAGAAATAGGGCCGGCCTCTGTGCCGGCAAATGAAGGCAGACGCGGTGGCCTGCCCTACTTCTGACTTCTGTTTTCTATCCTCTGTCATCTGTTTGCTGACACCTGACACCTGAATTAAAACCCTATTTGGCAAATTACTTTTGGGAAACAACACCAAACGTGCAGCCGCCGGATCATTAGTCGCTGATGTCTCTGGCTTTATCCCGCAGTTCATTTAAGTAGTTGAGTGCCTCCAGCGGTGTCATTTTGGATATATCCAGTTTGGACAACTTTTCAACGAAAAAATGATCTTTTTTGCCGAACAAATCCATCTGCCGGGGCCCGGTTTTTCCGGCTTCTTTATCGGCAAGGGTTTCCGCTAAATCCTGTTCTTTGTTTTCAACCCGATACAGGATCTTCTTGGAGCGGTCGATCACGGCTGCCGGAATCCCGGCCAGACGCGCCACCTGAATGCCGTAACTGCGATTGGTGGCGCCTTCGACCAGTTTGCGTAAAAATATGATTTCGTCGTTCCATTCCTTGACAGCGATATTGTAATTTTTTACACGCAGTTTTTGCCGGGCCAGATCCGTCAATTCGTGATAGTGAGTCGCAAACAGCGTTTTGACGCCGGTTTTATGCAGATCATGAAGATACTCCACCACCGCCCAGGCGATGCTCAACCCGTCATAGGTGCTGGTGCCGCGGCCAATTTCATCCATGATAATCAAACTGTGTTCGCCGGCGTTATTCAGGATATTTGCGGTTTCCTGCATTTCGACCATAAACGTACTCTGCCCCTGTGAGAGGTTGTCCAGAGCGCCGACACGGGTAAAGATCCGATCGACGACACTGATGGACGCCTTTTTCGCCGGGATGAAAGATCCCATTTGCGCCATAATGACCAGCAGGGCCACCTGACGCAAAACCGTGGATTTGCCGGCCATGTTCGGGCCGGTTATGATCAGAATCTGGTTGGTTTCGTTATCGATCGAAACCGTGTTGGGCACAAACCGCTCTCCGGTGATCATTTTCTCCACAACCGGATGACGGCCGTCTTCAATATGAATACGACCGTCGACGGTCATTTCCGGTCGATAATAATCATTTTGATCGGCAACCTCGGCCAGGTTAAGCAGACAATCCAGGCGCGCCAAAAACCGGGCCGCACTTTGTAGATTTTTGTAATTTTTGACAATTTCCTGTCTGATCTCATTGAATATGTCAAGCTCAAGCGCCGCCCGCTGATCTTCTGCATTTAAAACCCGGGTTTCAAAAGTCTTCAACTCATCGGTAATGTAGCGTTCGGCATTAACCAGGGTCTGCTTGCGGACATAGTTGACCGGCACATCGGATGCACGGCTTTTGGGCACTTCGATATAATACCCGAAGACTTTGTTATACCGCACCTTCAGCGCAGTGATTCCGGTGGCTTCCCGCTCCTGCACTTCCAGATTGGCCAGCCACCCCTTGCCGTCCCGGCTTATTTTTACCAGTTCATCCAGCTCATTATGGTAGCCCGGTTTTATCATTCCGCCTTCGTTGATTGTCGGCGGCGCATCATCCCGGATAGCATTTTCGATTACTTCCGCCAGTTCATGAAGCGGGTTCAGGTTCTCATCCCACTGAAAAAGGCCGGCTTTCAGCGTTGAAACCGTCTTCTGGATATCGGGTAATGCCAGAAGGGACCGTTTCAGGGCTATTAGATCCCGCGCATTGGCATGCCCCATGACAATTTTGCTGCCGACCCGCTCGATGTCAAATACCGATTTCAGATGTTCGCGAATGCCCTGACGGGTCTGAAGGTTGTTTTTTGCTTCTTCAACCGCTGCCAGGCGCGCCTGGATATCTTCGATCTTAATTAGCGGGTAGCGCATCCATGATTTAAGCAAACGGGCGCCCATGGCAGTTTTCGTATGGTCGATAATACCGATCAACGTCCCGCGCCGGGTACCGGAGCGAATATTTTTTTCCAGTTCTAAATTGCGGCAGCTTAAATCGTCCACCAGAAGGTATTGACCCAAAGCATAAGTTTCCAGACGTGTAAGAAGCTCGATTTTCTGCTTTTGGGTTTCACGAACATAAAACACAAGGGCTCCGGCAGCTCTCACACCGGCCGGCATGTCTTCACACCCGAAACCTTCCAGAGAAATGGTTTGAAACTGTTCGGTCAACCGGCTGTAGCAGCGTTTGTGCTCGAACGCATTGTCTGCCAGATAAGTAGCCGAGCGCTCATTCAGGGCTTCCAGAATAATGCGCATTTGCGGGTCGGTTCTGGCTGATTCCGGCAAAAGAACCTCGCTTGGGGATACGCGCAGGGATTCATCAATTACAGCGTCCAGATCCCCGGATTCGGCCAATCGGAACACGCCGGTGGATATGTCCAGATAGGACAACCCGAACAGGTCTGCATGCCGCGCAATCGCCAGCACAAAATTGTTGGAACGCCTGTCCAGAAACGCTTCGTCAAGAATCATACCGGGCGTAATTACCCGTACAACATCCCGTTTAACCAATCCTTTGGCGGTTGCCGGATCTTCAACCTGATCACAAACCGCAACTTTGTAGCCGTGATCGATCATCCGGGAAATATAACCGGAAACCGCCCGATGGGGAACACCACACATGGGAACCGGAGATTCGTCTTTTTTGTTTCTGGACGTCAGCGTGATTTCCAGAACCCGGGAAGCGACCTGGGCGTCTTCGAAAAACATTTCGTAAAAATCCCCCATCCGATAAAAGAGGATCGTATCCGGATACTCCTCTTTGATGGAGAGATACTGTTTTAGCATGGGAGTTAATTTGGGTGGGCTCATCAATCAATCAGAACAACACAGCTTTTTTAGCATAATATCACAGGGTCGATTTGGCTTCAAGAAAGGGTGACGAATTCAGATCAAGTGTTTGGTATTTAGTATTTGGTTTTTGGCAGAAGTTTATAATTCTATATGATCATGCCAGAACACTAAACACGAAATACAAAACACATTTCTAAAATAACAGCTGTTATTTTTATTAAAATATTTTTTAATTTTTGGTATTTATATTTATTTTTCTAAAGTGTGGCTTTAAGTTATCATAAGTGGCTTTTATATGCTCTGGGATCACCCTTACCTCACCGAATACCGTTAATGCATTTGTATCGCCAAGCCAGCGCGGCACAACATGAAAGTGCAGATGTTCCTCGATACCGGCCCCTGCAACCTTACCCAGATTAAGGCCCACGTTGAACCCATCGGGCTTCATAACCGTTTTTAAAATGCTTACCGATTGTTCAACCGTTGCCAGCAGATCCCCCATTTCCGACCGGTCGAGCTGATCGAGGGCGGATATGTGGCGCCTGGGAGCAACCAGAAGATGGCCATTGATGTATGGAAACCTGTTCATCATGACCATGGTTACCTCACCTTTAAATAACGTCAGTTCATCATGATCCTTCAATGCTGCACAGAATATGCATCCGTCTTCTTTGTCGCTAAGAATGTATTCCATCCGCCAGGGAGCCCACATGGTTTTCATTGCTGAGACCTCAATTTGTCAAGTTATATCGCGGTATTATATTTACTTTTAATTTACGGTTTTTAGAACCAAAACTCAAGTTTTTTTTTCTTAATGGGTTCAATTTAACCGGTTGATTGGTTGAGTCGTTCATTCCTAAGATAATTCAAACGATTTTCAACAATTTAACGAATCACCTGTTTAACCATATTAACTGATCATTTTTATCCAGACTACATCCTGCGGATATCCGGGCGCATCGAATCCGGGCACTGGCTCAGGAAATATTCGTCTGTCATTCCGGCGATAAAATCGCGAACGATCTCGGCACTGCTGTGGGTTGCAGTGTATGCCGGAGACATGCCGTTGAGAAATCGGCTAAAAATTACCGAGGCGGTATTGTTTTTGCGAATATCGCTAAGATATTTCTCAAAAAGATACTCAAAGAGCTTATTCAAATTCGAAGAATGGGTTTTTATGGCAGGGTTTAAGTAGATTCTTTCCAGATTGAATTTTTTTAAGTGTTTTAAGGCATCAGACACATCCGAACTAAAAGCCACGTAAGGTTTGTGAAAACTGGTCTGGATGATATCGGTCACCAGGTTAAAAACAATGGTGCCATTGGTATTACCAAGACATTCGACGCTATCCGCGGGCAATTCGGTGCGGTCGATCAGATTCAGCCGGATGGCATCTTCAATATCACGGCCAATATAAGCGATCGTGTCGGCAATGCGAACCACGCAGCCCTCAAGCGTCATGGGTGTCAGGGAAAGGCCGGAATCCTTTTTTTTAGTTTTCAGCTCC
>JASFPY010000195.1:0-5264 GCA_050115755.1 Desulfobacteraceae bacterium
GGTTTGGGCATTTTTAATTGCAATTCGGCAAACATTAAAAGTGCCGCCCAGTTCCTTGGTTTTGAGGATAAGCAAGTCTTGATTCTCTTTTGATGGGCTTGGGGCTCCGTTTCCCCATGAATAGGAGCCACCCATGATTTTTCCGTTTATCAGAAAAATAAGACCGTTTTCTTTGCCACCTCCGATGGTAACATCAATATAACCGGTCATTTTTTCAGCACTCATCTTTTTAATCAGACCCTCAAGATCGGTAAATTCAGTACTGAGATTTTTATAGATTTTTTCTGCTGTCGGAATACTGGCCCAGAAGTAAACTTCTTCAGGACCGATTTTATAAATATTCACACTGAAATTATATTCGTCTCCGGCTGCCAGAAGGCGTTCGACCGCGTCATTGCCTGAAATTGAAATTTCTTTGTCCTGGAAAAAACCACTCACCAGCTGATCCTGATCGAAAAAAATGACGCCCTCGGCTGCGTGGGATTTAAAATGGATGCCGCCCGAGCCAATTTCACCCTGAAAATGTTCAAGCAATTTCCTGACGTCCAAATAATAGATATTTAAGTTTTCAAGCACAGGCTGCTGTCTGGGAATAACAACCATTTTTACCCCTTAGTCGCTTTGATTTGCGTCCGGGTCGCATGGGTAATTTTCTTTTACCAACAAACAAAAATTATGCTCAATATGACGCGATATTATCGACTTGTCGATCTTCGTCTTCGTAAACGTTCAATTGATAGGCGGATACTGTCCTGCATCCTTGCAATCGCCTCGGCAAGCTCTCCGATTTCATCTCTGGATCTGGTTTCAATTTCGATCCCAAGGTCTCCAATACTGATCCGTTCGGCAACATCGGTTAGCGATTTAATTTTTCCGGTGAGGCGATGGCCGTAAATTGAAACAATAAGACCGATTAATAATATCGTTCCGCCGAGAATGGCCCAAGTAATCAGCCTTGTCTTGTCGGCAAGCGCACTGGCGCGGGTTTCCATCATTTTTACCGGTCCGGTGAATTCATCCAGATAAGTCGTGGCTGCAATTACAAATGGGGTTCCGGCAACCGGTGTGCAGACCATAAATTTTTCGCGAAATTTTCCATCCTTATCCTGCCAGGTATAATAGCCTTGAGATCGCTTTCCACCTTTTACGCCGGTGAATATTTTCCAGAAGCCCTGAAAATTGTTTCCCAGGGATTTTTTCAGTGTCGACATATCGATAGCGACAATTTTGGGATTCACATGGGCCCATGTACGCCAGATATTGTCCGCATCTGGCATCTCATATAGCGCCGTATAGCCTGTTAGGCCGACTTTTTGGACCGCCAGTGTCTTAAACCCCATATCATTCATAAAGTCCGCCTTATTGAGCTCAGGGTGAGCCAGCAGGTACAACCGGCATTGAATGGCAACAGCTGTTGAGAGATCCGCAATCTTTTCTTCCGCCATCTGATTCACAATTTTTGTGCTTTCATCGGTCAACAAGACAGCCATTTTGTCGAATTGCCATAAATACAGCAGGCTCGCACAAATCATGAGAAGCAACGGAAGGAAAAAAAACAGCAAAAGCATCTTCGTGCGCAAATTCATGAGCCCGGACTTGCGGGTCGGCTTGACCGCAATGCGTTCGCCGTCGGAGCGGTCCAGTTTAATTTCGCCGCCGGCTGAGGCCTCTCCGGTTTCAGTCGATTCAACGTCGGTCTCTGTGGCGGATAAACCGACCGCTGAAGCTGCTGCAGGTGCACCTTGCGGTTTTGAAACCATGATCATATGTGTGCATACACGGCATTTGAACCGTGCGGCGGCACCTTTTATTTTCGAGGGGTCAATCCGGTACTTTTTTCCGCATTCCTCACAGATAACAATCATAGCTGAGCTCCTCTAACATCGATTCTGGATTAAAACTGGCTGATTCGGCAATTCCCCATTTTAATACATCGATTTTGCAGGAATCGGAGGCTTTCATAAATTTTCATGCAAGATCCAGCTAGAAGCTATCTCAAAAATAGTAGATTACGCTCAAGAACAAGGCAAAAGCCGACGCAAAAGCGCAGCATACGAGTAGTATGTGAGCATTTTAAGGAGGCTTTTAACACAGTTATTGAGTGTTAGATGCATTTTTGAGATAGCTTCTATAAAATGATGACCCGGCTGCTGTCAGGCAGGCAAGTAATTTTTTTCACGTATCTTCATGGCCATCGTTTTAAGAAAGACTTTCTTTTTTTCTGCACGTCTAATCTCCTGGGCCAATTTTTCTACCAATTCGTCTACGCGATGGCCGGGGAATTGAGAGAGTTCATAACCCAGATTTTCAACTTCATCTTCTATCAGAACCTGGGCAATAGGACCGACGGCAAGCGATAGGTGGGTCACCAGATATTCGAAAAAATCTTTGTCCAGCATGAGAATTTTTTGATCTTCTTTTTCGACCAGCCCATTTTGCATGAGTCTGGCAATGATTTCGCGCATGGAACTCATATTTAAACCGGTTTTCCGAGCCACGGCACCCAGCGGCGCTTTACCGTCCAGTTCCATAAAAACAGAAAGCATTTGATGGTCAAGCGGGAATTCTGCAATATCTTGCCGGACGACACGCTTAAAAACCATAGCGGATAATTCGCTTGACGAAAAATCCATATCCTTACCTCATCGGTGATATTTCAATTCAGGAGCTAGCTAAAACGCTGTGTCGATTTGGTCCTTCCTAAATTGAGCGCTTGTCTAAGTTTGAAGCGCTCATTATAGGTTCTAATAAGTTTTTGATTCCCAACCATTCCGGACAAAGAGGGTCTATGATATAGAGGGATTTTTATTTTGATTTATGAAGTATTCGTAATTCCTGCTTTAAGGCATTTAACTCGGAATGAATAAATTTTTTCAATTCTTCAACTGCCTCAGCCAAATTCGCAATAGATTGAAGTGCGTCCGAAACCGGCTCCCGGCTTTTACTAGCAGCCTTCTCGGTGACTTTGCGGCCTGACCGCGCGGCTTCTTTCTGCCGGGGTGCTTTGATCAGGGATTCAAGTTCTCTGGGTGCAGATATAATTTCTTTCCGACTGACTTTTGCAGCCTTTTTCTTTGAGACCTGATTCCTGAGTTGCTTATACTTGTTCATTTCAGTGCGCAGTAATTTTTTCTTCTCCGCTACAGTCATATTCGCTGATCTGACAACCTCTTCAAGGCGGGAAAAAACCGAGTTTAAGATTTTAAATGTTTTGGGGTGGGCATTCCCGCGATTGGTTTGAATATAGACGCCGAGAGAACCCAGAAGCTGAAGAAACGTCAAAATGATTTTTTCGTTCTTGTAGGTGCTTTTCAGGCTGTCGACCTGGGCAAGAAAATCGGTCAATGCTTCCTCGGTAATTTCCCAGTCGATTGAAAGAACCAGATTTTTCAACTCGGCAAGGGGATAATCATCCGTAGCGCCTTCGCCCACCGACTCTTCTGTAACGGCTTCTGTTAAATCAAAAATATCTTCATCTTCCGCAGGTGCTTGTTCTTCTTCCGATTTATTATCTTCTGCAACCGTATCTTTTTCTTCGATAGGATTTTCCTCACCGAAAGACATATCCTCTTCTCCAAAGAGATCAGCAAGGCGCTTCTCAATCTCCGAGTCCAAACGATTGTCCTTGGATTTATCGACCAATTTATCCCTCCTATTTCAAGTCCCTTTTTATCGACGCAACCGTCATTGAAATAATCTTTTTCAACGTCACGACGACATTGGTTCCCTTCAGGGCGCTGGCTTTAAATGACGGCCGCTTTAGCCGGCTGTTGAGATCTTTTTCAAGAAGATCAACCGGAAGCAGCGGAATTCCCTGTTCCAAGAGGTCGGCCTTGTTATACTGGATAACACACGGAATCCTAAAAATGCTCTTTTTATAATTGGCAAGATTTTCCTGTAGGTTCTTTAAAGACAAAATATTTTTTTCGCGGCGGACCGCCATGGAATCGGCAACGAAAACAATGCCATCCACCCCCCTGAGGACCAACCTGCGGGTCGCATTGTATTTCACCTGACCGGGTACCGTATATAGCTGAATTTTAACATCGTATCCATTGATCACACCGATATCAAAAGGCAAAAAATCGAAGAAAAGCGTACGATCACCGTGCGTTTTAACGGTGACCATCTCGGTATTGATACGCTTGCGGAATTTTTTGTAAATATACTCCAGGTTGGTCGTCTTGCCGCCTCGTCCGGGGCCGTAATAAACAATTTTGACCTGGATTTCTTTATTTTTCAGATTAACAAATGCCATGTGATATCTTAAATCTTGAAAAACAAACAACCATCCCCGCGTCTGTTGAATGGCTGTCGGCTTTAAAGTGACAAAAGCGGTTCCAATATGGTTTTCAGCTGCTCTACCGAATCGGCAACTTTCAATCTTAGAAAGCCCAGCGAAATATCATTACCGAAAATGGTAATCAGCAAAAATTCAGTCGTTATTTTATTAAAATGGATATTTTCTTTTTTGCCTTTATGAAACAGCAACGAAAACTCATTTTCGCCGATGATCTTGGCCATTGCGCTGACAGCGCCGAAATTGCCAGCCGCCAGGGCCGCCAGCGAATAAATATCATGTTGTTTTTCCCCATTATCCAGGTTGGCGATGATGTTGCCGGCCATATCGATCAGAAAAACACAGCGGACCCCATTTTCAATAAGATCCTGCTGTAAAATATCCTCTATTCTATCGAGCTGTTTTTGACCAAGTGTGTAAGACAATTGCCCCTCCTCAATCGTATGATCTGCGATTTGATTGATTCGTTAGGAGCGCTGTTGACTGTGCTACAGCGCATCTGCCGGTTTCCCTGGAGACAAATGGGTTTAAAACGGCGCACTCAGCCTAACTGCTTCCGCCGCAGTGAAACTAATATCCAATTTTAAATAATTTTAAGGTATTTCCGTGCTTCTGATCTATCTGTCAATCTTAAATTCGGACGCTTTTCCCAAAAACTTTAATATTATTAAACAGATATCCCTTTTAAGGCCATAAAAGTCTAAAATATTTTAATACTAGCCTTATGTTTCTTAAATTACACGAAAAACACCATTTTAGCAAGCTAAATCTTTGATTGCGGAAGGATGCAAACAGGAACCGAAAACCGAAAGGCGCCGGGTCAAGACTTTCGAAGGGTGGATTTGTAAACCGCTTTCGAATCTGACAAATCCATTTCAATCAAAACTTCGTTGCCCGATTGGGTGGATATCTTCAAATCAGGGTAGCGTTTTTTAAAAACCTTGATCATGGCGCTGTTCTCCCG
>JASFPY010000196.1:0-5254 GCA_050115755.1 Desulfobacteraceae bacterium
CGGAATTCCGGTTGCTTAGATTTGCAGTTGGCATATGTGGCGATGTAGCTCAGGTGGTCAGAGCATGCGGCTCATATCCGCAGTGTCCGGGGTTCAAATCCCTGCATCGCCACCACCGATAATAATAAGCTGTAATCCGGAAGGGTTACAGCTTTTTTTATCCGTTTATCCAATCCAGCATCACTTGCAAATTAGCAAAGTGCTTTAAGGGGATGCGGTACAGCTCCGCTATGCGCTTTGCTGTATCGGCCGTTGCCTCGGCTAAAACATCTCTGGTCATAATGGCGACTCTGCGCACACTGTGCTTTTCAAAAAGCCTGTACAAATCGTCGAGTTCCTGCAGCTGCGGCGGTGAATAGAAGTCGCTTATGAAAATCATTACGTCACTCCCGGGCTTCCATCTGTCGGATTCAAAGGCCTTCTGATACTGAGTTTTTCTTTTCCCGAGGCTATCAGACGCATCGATGTAAATGATGAGTCTTGCTGTTTGTTTATCAAAAGCATATTGCATAATGCCCCCATTTGATGGCGTTAAATCAATTGCCGGAATGAAAAGGCCATTAGAACTCAATATTTATTCGAACAGATGCGACACTCCCGGAAGACAGCATTATGGTTTTTCAACTGCGCTGTGGACTTATGAATAAGATCGCCAACACCCATCGGCTTTTTATGTGCTGGGAAATATTTTTTCAGCCACCAGATAATGAATCCCGATATCCCTTCTTAGATCCAGGCGATTACCCTGCGGATTTTCCCGGGGGATGACCCGGATTTTGCCATTGTCAAAGGCGGCAAAGAGTTTATTGCGAAAACGTTCAGCGACTTCACCGCGGCTGTCATCAGGTTTAATCTTCACGTTTGCATTCATCCATGCTACCCGGGTCCCGTCTGATTTAAATTGACCGTCCTCCACCGAGCAGGTCATCGCTGATGGGATGATCTGTATACCTTTTTTTCTGATATAGTTAAAATCGATTTCAACCGTTTCTCCTTTTGTACAGGACCACGGGTATCCTTTTTGACCGTCAGGCCCCCCCGGACCGGTCACCAGCCCGGCGCAAAGCGCCAGCTGGTCTTCTCTTACCTCCGGTTTTACAATGTCAAGTTTGCCCGCAAACATGGCTTCGATCAGTACGCCCAAGTTTCTCAGTCGGCGGGCGACCGGCTGGGCCTCGGGTTCACCCGGTCGTATATTTATCTCGGACACCCGTATGTTGGTGGGCTGCTTGGCGTTATTCAGCGAAACAAAACAACCCGGATACAGAATACACGGCCGCAGATAGCCTTTTTCCTTCATTTTATCAATCAGGGGCCTGGCAATCAGCTTACCGGCCAATTCAATCAGCTCAGGGGTTTCCATCGGATGGGGTGAGATGGCGCCCATCCCTCCGGTAATCGGGTTTGTCTTACTGGCCGGACCTTCATATCGCTCCGGGTAATCCATTGCGGTCGGCAGTATCTGGAAATTTCCGTTTTTATCGACCAGGATCGTAAAACTGATCTCCACCCCGGACATCAGAGATTCGATTAAAAGGGGCCATTTCCCTTTTCCGCCATACATTTTTTTATAATCAGGCTTATAATCTCGTATTAAGGTATCGTATACCTCTCTGATTTCCCAGGAATTCAGAATAATCCGGGCGCCTTTTCCCCCTGCACTATACGGGTATTTTAAGACCGCTCCGCCGTATTTCTGAATATAGTCCAGACAGGTATGCAGCAGGGTTGAATAGTCTTTGGCATCCACTTCAGCCCAAGATTCCGCCACCGGGATGCCGGCTTCACGGCACAGCACTTTGCATTTGATCTTGTCTCCTTCTATATATGAGGCGGTTTTATTCAGCCCGACAATGCGATCACCTAAGCCGGCCGCCTCCACCTCATCCACGAGGCCGTCAAACAAAAGTGCCTCCGGCATAGGGATAACATAATCGATGCTGCCGCTTTTCATTGCGTTGATGATAGCCTCAGCATATTCATCGTAAGAATTGCCGGTTGTCGGAATGAACCCGACCGGCCAGTTCATGGTTTCAACGAATCTGGGCATCGATGGGGTGCCCCGAACAACGACTCCCTGGAAGGTATCTTCATACATGTCACTGGTGGCGGTGGAGACCACCAGCGCGCACAGCAGGGTTCGGCCATCGGTTCCAGCAAAGGCTATTTTCTTCATTCAGTGATCCTTTCGCGGGAATTTGTTAAATTCATCTTCATTACCAAATAGCATGCGCCGGGGTCAAACTTATTTTATTTGATAAAATCGATAAAAATGATATAAAAAGTGTTTAGTGTTTCGTATTTAGTGTTTGGTTTGACTCCTGGTGTTTTTGCAGCCCATTAGACCACCAAACACCAAACACCAAACACCAAAAACTACTACCAGATACAACCATGATACCGGGTTTTTATAAAATTGTTGAAGAACGGATTCGCAAAGCACAGCAGAAGGGCGAATTTGATAATCTGGAAGGTTCCGGAAAACCCTTGGATTTTTTAGAAGATCAGGCGGTGGCCGAGGAGTTGCGCCTGGCCTATAAAATATTGAAAAATGCCGACTGCCTCCCTCCTGAGATCGAAATAAAAAAGGAAATTCAGCAAACGGAAGAGCTTCTCCGTGGAATGGGAGAAACCGCTGCAAAATATCGTACCATGAAGAAGCTCAATTATTTAATCATGAAATTAAATACCCTGCGGAACACCTCCATTGAATTTGAAGCACCTCAGAAATATTCAGATAAATTGATTGACAAACTCGAATCATCCGCTTCAAGGTCCAATAAGAAAAAGTAGCTTGTCAAGGTTCAGGGTTCAAAGGTTCAGAGGTTTATAGAGAGATTCGTTAATTGGTTGAATCGTTGATTTGTTTAGTACGTTGATTCGTTGAATAATTAGACGAAGGAAGATTTGCCTGACGCCTGACGCCTAATGCCTGAGGCCATAAAAATGAGTTGCCTCGGCGGAACGATGAACACCTGAACGCTGAACCTTTGAACCCAGAACCCATATGAAAAAGGCGACAATTATGGGAAAAATGACTATTGCGCTTCTTTCCGGCGGTGTGTCCTCGGAGCGTGAGGTTTCCCTCAACAGCGGCAATCAGGTCTATGATGCCCTGGATAAGGAAAAATATCACATCGTTCGCTACGATCCCAAAACCGATCTTGGCCGTCTGGTTGAGGATGCACCCGGTATTGATGCAGCCCTTATTATTCTTCATGGCCCTTATGGCGAAGATGGAACGGTGCAAGGACTGCTTGAGCTGCTGAATATCCCCTACCAGGGTTCAGGTGTTCTCGGCAGCTCCCTTGCCATGAATAAGCTCGCCTCCAAAATCCTTTATGAAAAAGCGAATCTGCCCATTCCGCCTTATATCACATTGCAAAAAGGAGACCCGCTGCAGCCGGGCACATGGGAAAAACAACTGGGCCTGCCGATGGTAATCAAACCGAACGCAGCGGGCTCCAGCGTCGGCATGACCATCGTCAGATCGCAGGATGCCATCCGGGAGGCGGCGGAAAAAGCATTTTCCCATGATTCAACCATACTGCTTGAAGGTTTTATTGATGGCATTGAGCTGACCGCCGGGGTGATCGGAAACAGGGACCTGATGGCACTGCCGATAATTGAGATCATACCGAATGATGAGCATGAGTTTTTCGATTACGAGGCTAAATATACCGCCGGCGTCACCCAGGAAATCTGCCCGGCGCGCATTGATGATAAAATGACGCAAACGGCGCAGGCTTATGCCAAATCGGCTCATCGAGCGCTTTTCTGCAACGGTTACAGCCGCACCGATATGATATTGAAAGATGAGGAGATCTACGTTCTGGAGACGAACACCATACCGGGAATGACCGCTACCAGTCTTTTGCCCCAGGCTGGCCAGGTTGCAGGGATAAGTTTCAGCAGCCTGCTGGATCGACTCATTGAACTTAGCATCCAGGCACATCACGAAAGCGGACAGCGGGTGACTCGATGATTGTCAGAAAGAATCGGGAGCTCAAGGCATCCTATAATGAATTAACTGCAGGCGATGTCTTTATCGGCAACCTGTCATTGAAGTATCTCAGACAACCGCTGCTTATCGATATGCTGGAGCGCGGTATCCGCTGTCTGCCGTCACCGCTTGCGCAAATTCTCAACAATTCCAAAGTCGCCCAGGCATTTATTCTGCGGGAATGGATGCTTCCGCATACACGGGCCATATCTCGTCGCGCAGACTTGATTGACGCCATAAACACGTTTGGCAGGAATGGTATCGGGCCCGTTGTGACCAAAGAGGACAACATGCACTGCGGTCACGGCATCCGCCGGTGGGAAACGATTGAGACCCTTTACAGTTTTATGGCTTTGTCTGAGTCTTCCTATCCCTTTGTATTGCAGCCCTTTCGGCAGGGATTTACAGACATTCGCGTCATCATTGTGGGTGACTACGTCGAATCCTATGTGCGCAGCAATCCTTATAATTTCAGGGTTAACTTAAGTCTGGGCGGCACCGGGTCGCCATACAAAATGGATGAGGCAAACGAGGCCTTTTGCCGGTCTGTCATGCAACGGGGCAGATTTCCCTATGCCCACCTGGATTTGATGATTCTAGAAAACGGCGAATGCCACCTGTCGGAAATCACATTAAACGGTGGCATAAAAGGGGCGCGGATCGGCAGGGAGGAATTGGAGGAGAAAAAAAAGACGCTGCTGGAAAAGCTTGCGCTCCAACCTCAAAAGAGCTTTTAGTTCATAGTTGATAGCTCATAGCTCATAGTCAAAAGAAGCCGGGAAGCTTTAAGGCCAGGAGGCCAGAAAGCAGAATTATTTTCAAGCCCTTCAGCTTTATAGCTTCCAAGCTTCCTGGCATCCCAGCATTCCATATTATTTTTCTATCTCGGAATTTTAGCTCAGCTAAATCACAGAAAAGGAGGAACATTGAGCGCAGAACAAAAACAACAGAGTGGTTCCGTCGGATCACCTCAAATTGGTATTGTCATGGGAAGTGATTCTGATATGGGCGTCATGCAAAGCGCAGCGGACGTTTTAGAAGATTTCGGTGTTGCTTTTGAAATAACGGTTGCATCCGCTCACAGGAGCCCTCAACGGGCGGCAGCGTGGGCGGCTGGCGCACCTGAACGCGGAATCAAAGTGATCATCGCCGGGGCCGGACATGCCGCCCATCTGGCCGGAGCGATGGCGGCTCATACCAGCCTGCCCATCATCGGAGTTCCGATCGACTCTTCGTGTTTACAGGGAATGG
>JASFPY010000197.1:0-5252 GCA_050115755.1 Desulfobacteraceae bacterium
TCAAAATAATCGGGATTTTATTCTGAATTGAATTCGTGAGTGCGCCTTCAATCGATCTGGCAAACAACTCCAGCTGAGGATAGGAAGCCATAACCGGGTCCCTGAAGTATAACGCGATAATATCCTTACCTTCTTTAACGTCAAATTTTTGAAAAGACAAATTTATTTGTGAAATAATGTGCTCGACACTTAGTTTTGATCTATCGACATCTACCCGTATAACCGGAACATTTCTTATCGGAAATGCAATCTTATCATCCATAAAGCCCGAAGAACCGGATATTGAAAGGGAATAGGCGCCGGCGCCAATGACGGTTGCTCTGATTTTATTATCTGGCTCTATGACTGCAGCACTTAATTCGGGTGTCAACGAATTAATTTGATCGGCCAGAATTTGCCCGATATCGTCATAATTGTCCATCCCGCCATACATTAATTCGGCAACACCGCCCGAAAATGAATATTCATCTATGCGAGCCGGAAAAACCAGATCATCGGTCAGCATGAGTTCGCGCGCCAAAGCGGATTTTGCCGGGCCTCTGATGACTTCAAATAATGCCTGGGCCAACGTTCCGGCGATTTTTTGGCTATCCTTTTTGGAGATTTGATCCCCGACTTTATAATTAAGACCCAGATGTTGCATCACCTTTAAGGCGGGTTTGTCAATGCGCCAGATTATTCCTTCAGCATTGACACCCAGTACCCGTCCGCCTACTGATATGCAACTTGTTGATAAAATTTCTCCGTTTTTTGTTAAAGCGATGTTTGAAGTTCCACCGCCAATATCGCATGATAATATGGTTTTTTTTTGATCTTTTGATCGCGCGGCTGCTCCGGAACCCATGGCTGCGATCAGGCTTTCGAAATTTGGGCCTGCTGTGGCTGCCACAAATTTACCGGCATCATTGGATAAGGCTTCGGCTATTTGTTTGGCGTTGTGCTTGCGTGCGGACTCACCGGTGATAATAACCGCACCGGTTTGAATATCTGCAGGATCAATTTCAGCATGTTGATATTCTTTTTTAAAAAAATCAGTCAATCTATCGATATCGATTGTATTATCATCTAAAAAAGGCGTATTGATGATGCTGCCCTCATAAATGATGTCTCTTTCCTCGATATTAAAACGCTGCGTAACTGAATGCTCATCTTTTATCAAAACCAGTTTAGAAAAAACAAGGTGACTGGTCGAGCTTCCGACATCAACACCAACGGAAAGTATTTCAATTCTGTTTATTTCCATGTTCAATGGTTCATAGGTTCAGGGTTCAGGGGTTCAGGGTTCAAAGGTTCGAAATTGATAATCAAGCAGCACAACCCTTGAACCTATGAACCTTGAACCAGCTGAAACGAGAAACCAAAACCCTATATTATAGCCACAGTTTAACTGTTATCAGTTTGATTCTTGTTTGAACCATTCCCCAGACCGGTTCGTACACGTTTTCGCACTCCCTCTGCTCCGCCTGGCCGCCAATCTTTGGATGTACGGATTTCCTCATAGCTGTGCAGCTTGTCCATTTTCTTGAGTCGGGCCACAATCTGCGTCCAGGCGCAGGGAATACCCTGGCCGACTTCGCAATAGCCCCCTTGGGAGCCACCGCATGGGCCGTTAAAAAGGCTCTTGGCGCAGCGCGCCACCGGACAGATCCCACCGGTATGGATCAGTATGCAGTCGCCGCAGCCTTTGCATTTTTCGGCCCAAATGCCCGCTTTATCGGACGCTCCAAGAAAAGTCGTATTCAGCGCAGGGATCACCGGCAACGGTTCGAGTGCATCCGCCAGGGTTTGAACACCGGCACCGCAGGCTAGCGATAATACGGCATCCGTTCCTTCAGGTATATTCTGATATTCGATTACCAGGTCCCGTTCACACTGTCTGAGAATTGAGTCAACCTCGAATTTCGGGGGAGCGTTTTGATAATGCCGAACCTGAGCAAGTTCGTGGCTGAGCTGTTTGGCCTCTCTTTCGCCACCGGACAAACAAACGGTTACGCAGCTGCCACAGCCAAGAACAAGCACCTTTTTATATGTTTTGATCGCTGAAATAATTTCTTCCAGCGGCTTTAGATCTCCGACAATCATGTTTGCACCGATTTTAATTTAAATCAAAATTTCTTTAAAATATAGATATTTATATTAATAACTTAAAACGATCATTTTAGGGTTTGCGTTTCACTGGAAGGCACCCAGCTAGGCCACTTGGCCGCGTAATAACTTTGACGGTGCTTGGAACAGAGTGCCTGCTGGGTTGTATTCAGCTTGCTTTCCATTTTTTGCCTGTACGCCGGCGAATACAGCGCCTCACCGCATACCTGACAGTGAACCAGATCTAGCGTGATCACCTCATCCCATCGCCCGGCCAAAAGGTGCTGAAACTCGATGGCATTCTGAGGGCAGACCCGCCAGCATTGTCCGCAGCGGGCGCATTTGGTCATACTATGCTTAAGGGTCCGCTCATTCTTCTGATCAACAAAATCCAGAGCCGAAGCAGGACAATTTTCCACACAGGCCAGACAGCCGTTACAGTTTTCATTTACTTTAAAGTAAGACATAATATTTTACCGTGAAACGAAAATAATACATGCAGACAAAGCAATAAACTATTTCATCCGCCATTTTTGTATTATAAAATCAGATTTTGATAGCAAAAAAGACGGGGACTAGAAGTGGTTTCAAAACCTTAGATCAGGCCCAAGGGCAAGGCGTCAGGCCGATCGGGAAAGCGCAGCATACATGAGTATGTGAGCATTTACCGGAGGCCTGCAACGCAGCCATTGGGCCTTAGATGGGGTTTTGAAATTACTTCTAGCCACCGCCGACCAACAACATAAACTTGAGCTGGTCACCCTCTTTTAGTTGCCGCCGGGAATACGCTTCTCGTGGGACAAAACCCTCCTCATTGATCATTACCTGGATCGTCATATCCAGTTCACCTTTTTCATCCAGCAGTATTTTACGTGCCTTCTGGCCATGTTGTTTCACAATATGCTTAACCAGATCCGTCACGGTGCCTTCGTCTAGTGCAAATTCTGTCTTTTTGCCAATTAACTTGGATAAGGTCGGCAACCCGAGTGATTCTACCTGAATTTTCAATGAACACCCCCATCTTTAAAAGTGACTAAAGTGAACTAAAGTTTAGAATCAAATAGAACTAGCGCACATAGCGGCGGGTCAATTCGGCGTAATTAACGGCAGCTTCCCGCATACGATCGGTATGCACCTTGCTGGTTTCCAAATAGTCAACAGCTTTCGTGTCGCAGAAGCGCACGCATTGAGGTTCTCCGTGACACAGATCGCATTTGAAAACACGACCGCGCTTCGGATTCCACCCCATGGCACCAAAAGGACAAGCCGAGACACACATTTTGCAGCCGATGCACAGATCATGATCGATTTCGACGCTGTCCAATGCTTCGTTGCGGTAAATGGCCTCTTTGGGGCAGACGGCCATGCAGGGCGCATCTTCACAGTGCTGGCAGCGCATCGGGATGTATAAGCTGGGATTATCCCATTTGACCACATGAATACGCGCTAGAGAAGGACTGCTCACCCCATTGTGCTTAACCGAACAAACCAGTTCACAGTTCCGGCAACCCGTGCATTTTTCCGGATCAACAATCATTGTTTTCTTGCCTATCATTTATTCCCTATTTCGATAATGATGACCTTTAACCAGGACTAGCCGGAGCCAATAAAGGAAAAATCAACCACGAAATCACGAAACAACGAAAACACAAAAGCACATAGATAATTTTCGTGCTTCACTAATTTCGTGTTTTCGTGGTGTAATTTATTTTCATAAAAATCAAAGCAATCACGATTAAGGCCACAGATCGCTGATATCAAGTCTTTTCAGGATTTCCGGTGTCGGTATTCCCGCCTCATCCCATTCATGCAAGCGGTAATATTCGTCCAGCATATTGCTGAATTTTTGCCGATTGATGCGCCTGCCCCGCACCGTCGGCAAACCCAGCCGGGTCGGCTCATCAAAGTATCGATCCGACAGCCAATCATCGTCCCGGGTCATGCCCTCGCGCAGGTTAAAAAGCCGCTCAATCGTGTAACTTCGATTGGCGCAGTCCCAGAGATCCCTCTCGCTAAATTCCAGACCGGTATTCAATTTTATCCACCTGGAAAATTCGCTAAACGCCGGGTGGTTTGGACTCAGAAACACCGTATGGTACTTGCAGACACCCAGACTTTCCACCGCCATGTAACACAGTTCCTGCCACATGACCATACGGGGTTTGCCTTCGTATGTGGAAAAACTGTTGGTCAGGGGTCCGTCATAGCCGTCCGGCTGCCGGTAAGTTCGATCCAGCACTTCCATCGGCAAATTATATAGATCGATGGCCGGTATTCCCCGCAAATGATCCGAACCCCGGGAAGACACCGCAACGCTTAGCGCCAGCGCCGGAGTCGCACGTTCGTCGGTATTCAGATTGCTCATGCCCTTGACCTGAATCAGATATTTCATGCTGTCCGGACCCAGCCTGCGCGCGGCTCGCAGAGGGCCTTCAGCCAGCGTGTCACCGAGTCCTTTGCGCAACGCGATCTGTTTGATCATTTCCGTAACCGCCGTGTCGTTGCCCCATTCCAATTTCAGGCCGCGGGTCTCTTTGTCCGTGATGATACCTTTCTCATAAAGCTCCATCGCCCAGGCGATCATGCTGCCGGTCTCAAGGGTATCAATTCCGTAATCATTTACGAGGTGGTTGCCGACAAGAACCGTATTCATGCTGCGGCACCCCACCTCGGCACCGAATGCGCCCTGGCTGGCAAAATCCGGTCCCACCGCATAGGTGCCGGTGTACTCGCCATCTTTAATTAAATAGCGGTGCCGGCAATGAACCTGACAGCCGAAACAGGCATCCATTCCGATCGCGTATTCATCCAGGTTTTCAGCCTCGAGCGCTTCGCTTTTGGGAAGTTGATTGTACTGAAAATTGCGCGTGCGGACCAGGCCGGTGGTATTGGTGATGCCAAACATGAAGTTGGTGCCCCAGCGCTGCATGCTCTGAGAGGCCTTGGAGGAAATCACCTGATCGATGGCTTTCTTGTTGTATTCCAGGGCCTCTTCGGGGTTATAGATCTCAATTTCCATGGTTCCGCGGCAGGCAAGGGCTTTTAAATTCTTAGACCCCAGCACGGCACCCATGCCGGTGCGTGCAGCGGCATCCTTGCGTCCGGTTATTATGCTGGCATAGCGAACCAGATTTTCACCGGCCGGACCGATGCACAGCGTTTGCGTT
>JASFPY010000198.1:0-5235 GCA_050115755.1 Desulfobacteraceae bacterium
GGCAATCAAGCGCCAGAATCTGTAAGTCGTCAAGTTTAGTTGGCATCAGTTTCAGTTCAAACAGGTTTCGGGTGTCATCCAAGGTATCAGGCAAATAGCTCACAGCTGATAGCTCATAGTTCATAGCCAAAGGCTTTGAAACTGGGAGGCTGGGAAGCTTGGATGCTTGAAGGCTCAGAGGCTTCATCTCTTCCGGCATCCCGGCTTCCCAGCCTTCCAGCGTTTTGGCTGTGAGCTACAACCTATGAGCTATGAGCTGAATGCCTGACACCTGAAACCAAGCAGGCCCCATGGGGGCCGCCCGCCTTATAGAATTTAGCGAATTCTGATAATAATGCAATGCTTGAATACGGGCGTTTGCGATTTATCTTTTGTCTTAATGATGTCAATATGTTAAAAAAATATGTAATGGACTTCGAATTTCACAACGCATTATCAGATCTAAAAGAAGGCATCCCGCGTCTGGCGCATGTGCTTAAATTCGGCGAGGAATCCGATATCGCTTCCTGGATCCATATCGTTGAAGCCAAACTGATCCCGCGATTTTCACCTGATTTTCCGATTGTGGCGGCGATTTGCGGCGGTGGCTCCTCGGGTAAGTCGACCCTGTTTAATTCGCTGTCAGCTGAGCGTCTGGCGCCCGCCGGGGGCCGGGCCGGTATGAATCGCCGGGTGCTGTTTTCAATTCCCGCCAGCCTGGTGGAGCAAAACCGGGTTGTTTCCAATCTGGCCGAACCGTTTCAATCGGATCTGCAGCCGCTAAAAGACAGCGCCGATCTCACGCATCCCGGCAATCCGCTTTATGTGATCAACCGCTCGGGATCCAGCAACCTGGTTTTACTGGACACGCCCGATTTTGACACCGGCGCCGGGGGCGCGTACATCAACCGGGAGGTGACGCGTCTGGCTCTGGAAGCTTCTGATATATTTATCTATATTTTTACCAACTCCAATTACAACAATCGGGACAACACCGATTTTATGTCCCGGATGCTGACCGGTATCGGCACGCGTAAGTGTTTTTTGATCTATCGCGTTTATCCCAGCTTTACCGACCAGGAGGTGCGCGAGCATGCCATGACCGTGGCCGGCGGTATTTACGGCGATGAGCCTGAAAAAAATCTCCTGGGGGTTTACCGTGCCGACGAAGACAACCGGGTGGCTGCTGAAAAAAAATTTATGGAGCTCAGGCCCGTGCCGTCGGATGGCCCTGAATTTGTTTCTGCGCTGGCAGCGGTTGACGCCCCTGAATTGCGACTTGAACTGCACGCTTCGATATTGAAAGATGTCCTGAAAAAAGCCGAAAATCTTCTCGGTGATGCACAGTGCTCCCTGGATGAACTGCAACTCTATCTGGATGCCTTCCAGACCGTCCAGAGCCAATATGTGCATGAAGCCCTTAAGCATTTCCCGATGGATCGTGTTATGAAGCGCTTTGCCAAAATCTGGGCAAAAACCGATCCGGCCCACATCAAGTTTATGCGCAAAACCGGCAATATTATCGAGTTTCCCCTGAAGGTTTTATTCGGCGCCGCCGGTTGGGCCAAGGACCGCCTTGCTTCCGGCAAAGCCATGCCGGCGGATTCCGGAGATTTTAACAAAAAACTGGAAGAAGATCTGGTTACGGCGGTGACCAGTTTGCATGCACAGGCCATCGGCCCCCAGATTACGGTTACCGGATCGCTAAACGACCCGGTTGTCAAACGGATGTCGCAGCTGGTTGATCGCATTCGCGTCCAACGGGCAAATGCCGAGGCGCAAAACCCCCGGGCGGAGCCCGCCGAGCAAAATCAAGTTCTGCGTTTTTTTGTCGATACCCCGGCATCGGTTTTTGCAGAACAGGAGCGATTGCGGGATCAGGATTTTCGATCCATGCTGCAAACGATCCTTTCTAAAAAGCAGGAGCTGTTGGACATTCCCAAAGACTTGCTGGTGGATCTAAAAGCGCTTGCCGATCATTTTCGCAGTAAAATGGGGGTCTGGACCAAAATCAGTCAGACCTTTTGGGCATCGTTAAACGTTTTGCCGGCGACAGCGGCGGTGACCTATGTCCTGTCCACCGGCGACCCGATCGGTGCTGCCGGGATCAAAGTGAAATTGACCGGGCTTTTCGGTGCCAAAGATCTCTACGCGCTGGTTGCCATACCGGTGACCACCCGGTTGAAAAAGGCGGATCAACAGCAGCTCAAAACCATGCTGGAGCCGATTGCCGAGGCCTGGTTCAATCACAAATTAAAAAAAGTGCAGCAGCTTTTTGAAGAGACGATTACCGCCGGCACGATCCGCAATGTTAGCCAGACCATCGAGGGGGCAGCCGCCGGGATTGCCGACATGCGGGGCAGCATGAATTCCTGCGCAGAGGAAATGAAATAAAAGATGAATTTAGATCGCCAGACGGCCCTCTTGAAGGCCATGGGCAGAATCGAGGGATTTAAAAGTGATTTACACCGGCTGAATTCAGAGCTCAGCGACGCCCCCGAGTGGCTTCCGGGCCGCCGGCTTAAAAAACAATGCAGCCAGGCCATTGGGATGATCGAAGGCATCGCCGAGCGCTTCGACCGTAAGCTGGTGGTCACGCTTGTCGGGCCCAGCGGTTCGGGCAAATCCACCCTTTTAAACGCATTGGCCGGTGTGGATGATCTTTCAGAGATTGGCCACCGACGGCCGACCACCGATCATCTCATCATTTTTAGCGGCAATCCAAACGATGTCGGGCAGCTCACCGAGGCGCTTGACAGCGAAAATGTCGAAGCGCGCTCAACCCCGTCGGCCGATGAATTCGAGCATGTGCTTTTAATCGATACCCCGGATACGGACAGCACGGCGTTTAAAAAACATATCCCCCTGGTTGAACGGACCATTGCCAGATCCGATATGCTGATCTGTGTGTTTGACGCCGAAAATCCCAAAAGACGGGATCATCTGGATTTTTTGGCGCCATTTATCCGAAAATTCAGCGGTGAATCTCTGATTTGCGTCCTGAATAAATGCGACCGGCTGGATGAGCCCGAACTTAAAACGCAAATCCTGCCGGACTTTTTCAAGCACATCCGCATGGGCTGGCAAACGCCAGCAGATCAGGTGTTTTGCATATCCGCCCGGCGGAACCTGCAGGATCCGGATTGGGACGCCGACGCCGACCCGCGGCATGATTTTGATGAATTTATGGATTTGAAACAACTGGTGGTAAACACCATCAACCGGGCCGGATATGTCATCGACCGTCGAATTGAAAACGCCCAACGCTTGCGAGACTTTGTCTTCGAGGAAGCCGGTCATGAAGTGCTTAAAAACAAAGCGGTTCTGGCTGATGCGGCTGGCTGGATTGCCAGTACCGAAAAAAAAGCGATGGAAAGTGCCATTTCCGGCATGCAGGCAACCGGCGGGCAACCGTTATTCGGGCTGAATGTTCTGGTTTACCAGAAGCTGGCCCAGCGATGGCTGGGCCCCATGGGATGGATGATTGCCATCTGGGCGCGACTGTTGATTTTCGGCAGCGGCATTATGGCGGTTTTTCGACACGGCCGCCCGGTGCGCCAGGTGTTGAACACGCTATCGGCGCTAAAGCGCTCAAAGGAAACCCAGCCGGCAATTGAAGATCCCCAAAAGGATTTACAGATGGCAGCGGCCTTCAGAAATTACCGGCTGGGGGTCCTGGAAAACTGGCCGGATATAGTCCGATCCATGGTCCAGGGCGGCTTTGACAGCTCGATTCGCAAAGTGGAAGACGCGCTGACCGGCACGGAAGGTTTCGAGCACAGGCTCGCGGCCATCTGGACGGACGCTTTAGACGCCGAACTCGAGCGCTTAACCGCAAAGCTCAGCGGTCTGCTGCTGCAAACCCTTTTTAATCTCCCCGCGGTCGGTTTCCTGGGTTACTGCGGCTGGTTAACCCTGCACAGCTTTTTTAGCGGCAGCTATCTTTCGGGAGATTTTTTTATGCACGCCTTCTGGGCTATCGGCCTTATCCTGTTTCTAAGTTTTTTCATCTTGCAGCTGTGCATTCGTGTCGCCGCCTCCAGCGGCCGAATTACCGCCAAGGCCTTTGAAAACCTCAAGGGCCGGCTTGACCATTTGAATGCCTTAAATCAAAATCCGCTAAAATCCCAGCTCGAAACCGTTCTGGACCTGGCAGCGCTGGCCGAAGCCAATCGTCGATAGGTGTCAGGTGTTTATAGGAAGTATTGGATAAAAGCCGAGGACGAGGACGAGGACGAGAACGAGCGAAATACGCAGAATAAAAAATCGTCCTCCTACTCGTCGTCGTACTCGATAATCGACCAACACCTGAAACCTGCTTTTTGCCGAAAACTGAAAATTTGGCTATGAGCTATGGCACAATGCAAATTATGCGAACGGGTTTCACCGGAAATTTCCGGTGCCCTTGGCGTCTGCTCGGCATGTATTCGCGAGCAGCCACAGAGGGCGCTGGCAATAACCAATCGGGCTCACCAAAAAATGCGGGATGAATTCGGACTGCCACCCAGCCCACCGGCCGGTGCCGAAGGTGTGTCCTGCAACATCTGTGTGAACCAATGTCGCATGGCTGAAGACGAGATGGGATATTGCGGCCTGCGTCGCAACCGGAGCGGTCGTTTGGTCGGGGTTTCTGCCAACCGCGGCAAGCTTTCATGGTATCATGATGCCCTGCCGACAAACTGTGTTGCCGCCTGGGTTTGCCCCGGGGGAACCGGAGCCGGTTATCCCAGATATGCCAATCGTCGCGGGGTTGAAAGCGGTTTCAAGAATCTGGCGGTATTTTTTCAAGGCTGCTCGTTTAACTGCCTGTTTTGCCAGAATTGGCATTTTCGAAATGAAACATTTTCAACGCCTTTTCATAGCGTGGCCGAATTGGTGGCGGATGTTGATGACCGGACATCTTGTATTTGCTATTTCGGCGGCGATCCATCGCCCCAGATGCCCTTTGCCCTTAAGGCTTCAAAAGAGGCCCGCAAAAAGGCCCATGGACGAATTCTGAGGATTTGTTGGGAAACCAACGGTTGCCTTAATCCAGACCTTCTCGATCAGATGCTGGAAATCGCCATTGATTCCGGCGGCTGTGTGAAATTCGACTTAAAAGCGTGGGATCGTTCCCTGCATGCAGCTATGACTGGAATCGACAATCAACGCACACTGGACAATTTTGCCCGCGCAGTTGAAAAAATTCCACGCCGACCCTTCCCGCCGCTGTTGGTCGCCAGCACCTTGCTGGTGCCGGGTTATATCAGCCCGCTC
>JASFPY010000199.1:0-5220 GCA_050115755.1 Desulfobacteraceae bacterium
GTCAAACTGAGAATCTTGATTCGCAGTTTGTAGAGGCGGTCGATCGATTTGTCAAAAAATTTGGCGATCTTACCTGTGCAGTTACTGGCGGGACCCAATGCCAGCAGGATCCAGCTTCCCTTTTTAAGATTTTGCTCGAAATGGCTGCCCACCCGTCCCCGGAAACCGAGAGAAAATCATCAAGGAACAGGGATGCCCTTCGGGAAAGATTCCTGAGTTCATTTGCAGGGGAACAGAAAAAGAAGGCTGCTGAGATTTTGGATCTTGCCCGCAGCAGCTATCAACTGCGGGATGATGACAATATTTACCTGGGAAGGATAGAGGCGCAGCTGCTGGCTGCCCTGCGCGAGGCGAGACAGCGAATTGATACTGACCCATATCATCAGTCGGGCAAAGAAAATGTTTCTGAACTGATCCAGGTGGTTGAGAGCTTAGACCATCGACCTGGGTTTCAACCCCCTCACAAGAAAGAACCCAACGACGATTTTGTGATTCAAGCCAGGCAATTGATCGGTCAGCCTGCCGGGCCGGGTTTGGCCAAAGGCCCTGCCCGGGTGATACAGCATACGACCGACCTGGCTGAATTTAAACAGGGTGAAATTCTGATCTGTGATGCTGTGGATCCGAACATGACCTTCGTGGTGCCTCTGGCAGCCGGCGTCGTGGAACGCCGTGGCGGCATGCTGATTCACGGTGCCATCATTGCCAGAGAATACGGATTGCCATGCGTAACCGGTATTCCCGAGGTCACCACGCTTGTCCAGAATGGAGATGAAATTACCGTCGATGGGTATCTGGGAATCGTCACAATTGGTTCTTCTGATCTGTGATGCGGACGCTAAACCGGTTGGAAGTGGGCCTCTTGCAATCCGTTGAGCAAAAGAAAAGAACAAATCCGAACGCACAAAATTTCGGCTTCGGAATGATTGATAAATTCAGATAGATTCGGGTGAACGGCCAGAATCTTTGAGCGAACTTTCCGTCGTTTTTTTTCATCTTCGATTACCGTGCACTCACCTGCTACGGTAAGCGCTTTTGCTTTTGAGCGCGGCGATATCTCGCGGCTATCGATCAGCAGACTGACAAATTGATTTTCCATTAAATTTTTATATTTGTTTGTATTTTTGTGTGTGACCATGTACATTTCTGTGCAATTTTCATCGGTCACATACGCCATTAGAGAGCAATGCGGTTTTCGGCCGGCGACAGTAGCCAATACGCAGATATTCTTCTGGGTAGCAAGGGCTTTCATTTCAGCAAGCATGTGCCAATCCTTCTGGAAAATGAGTTAAATATTGATCTTAATTCGTATCATATTTAGGGTGCTGATAAAAATAAAATTATTAAAAACCGTAGCCAAATTTTTAAAGAAAATAAGTGGAGGCGCTTTATGGAAAGCCGAGTTCGGTTGGGCATAAGTTCCTGTCTGTTGGGCAATGCGGTACGCTGGAATAGCGGCCATAAACTGGATCGCTATTTGACCCGCACCTTAGGCCAGTTTGTGGATTATGTTTCGGTTTGCCCGGAGGTCGAAGCGGGCTTTGGTGTTCCCAGAGAATCGATGCGTCTGGTGGGGGATCCAGAAAACCCGCGTTTGATTACCTTTAAAACCAAAACAGATAAAACGGACGAGATGTTGCGCTGGGCCCGCAAGCGGGTAAAGGAACTTGAAAAAGAGGATCTGCATGGCTTTATTTTCAAAAGCGACTCTCCGAGCAGTGGCATGATTCGCGTAAAGGTCTACACGGAAAAAGGGATGCCGGTCAAAAAAGGGGTGGGTATGTTCGCGCGGGAATTTATGGCACATTTTCCACTGATTCCCGCCGAAGACGATGGACGGCTGCATGATCCCAAAATCAGAGAAAATTTTATCGAGCGCATCTTTAGCCTGCGGCGCTGGCGGCAGACGGCTGACAACAACAGGAATATGGGCAACCTGGTTGATTTTCATACCCGCAACAAGCTTTTGATTCTTTCCCACAGTCCCAAGCATTATAAAGAAATGGGTAAACTGGTGGCGGAAGGCAAGCGGATGCCGATGAAAGCGTTGTATGCCCAATACGAGACTGCGCTAATGGAAGCGCTGACACTCAAGACCACACCTAAAAAGAATCTGAATGTGCTGCAGCATCTGATGGGATATTTTAAAAAACAGCTATCCAAAGACGAGAAGCAGGAATTGCTCGATGTATTTGACAGATACCGTCAAGAGTTTGTTCCGTTGGTGGTGCCGCTTACGTTAATCAATCATTTTGTGCGCAAATACGATCAGCCGTATCTGAAGTTGCAAACTTATCTGAATCCGCATCCGGTAGAGCTAAAGCTAAGAACCCACGTTTGAATTGGCTTTAAAACCGCCATCTTTTACCCGACTGCGGTGTTGCGATCCGGCTCAAAATGCTTAAAGTCGCGGCAAGATGCCGCTCCCACCCATTTTGTATTAGATTAGAACAAAAAAGTGAAGCGGGTGTCATTTTGAAAGTGGGAGTGGCTTCCAGCCACGAATTATTCGCTCCGCTTTTGGATCGAATCGACGCCTTGCCCTCGAGCAAAATCAGGCGGTTTTAAAGCCAATTCAGGTAGTTTTTTGAGTGAGATCAGATCTGAAATCGATCTGATCTAAAGGGAAATTTAATATGCGTTCAAATCCAATATTAGTTACCGGCGCGACGGGTTATGTCGGCGGGCGTCTGATTCCGGCCCTGCTTGAGAAAGGGCATCGGGTAAGGGCCATGGGCCGGTCGTTGGGGAAACTTGCATGCCGTCCCTGGGCGCAGCATCCGCAGATTGAGCTCGTTGAGGGCGATGTCCTCGATCGGAAGTCGCTTGAAAGAGCCTGCAGGGGATGTTGGGCAGCATATTACCTGGTGCATTCCATGATTGCCCAGAAAAAAAAGTTTGCCGAAGCCGACCGCCGGGCCGCCCGCAACATGGCAGATTCCGCTGCCTCCGCAGGTCTGGAGCGTATGATTTATCTGGGTGGTCTGGCAGAAGCGAAAGGCGCCCCTTTGAGCAAGCATTTGCAATCGCGCATTGAGGTCGCCGACATCCTTCAATCCGGACCGGTGCCGACAACCGATCTGCGTGCCCCCATGATCCTCGGATCCGGCAGCGCTTCCTTTGAAATCTTGCGGTATCTGGTCGAACATCTGCCCGTTATGACAACTCCCCGCTGGGTGTTTTCTCGCAATCAGCCGATTGCCATCCGCAATGTCATTAATTACCTTGTCGGATGTCTCGATCACGATGAAACCGTTGGCGAAAATTTCGATATCGGTGGACCGGATGTGATAACCTACCGCGAGCTTTTGGATATCTACGCCCAGGAAGCCCACCTGCCCAAACGCTGGATCATTCCGGTGCCGGTACTTACACCGACCCTGAGTGCTCACTGGATTCAATTGATCAGCCCGGTGCCGGCCTCAATTGCCCTGCCGTTGACAGAAGGATTGACCACTGCGGCGGTCTGCAGCGAAAACCGGATACAAAAGATCATTCCCCAGACGCTTTTAAGTTGCCGAGAGGCCATTCGACTGGCGCTCGAGCGCATCAAACAGGAGCAGGTGGACACTTGCTGGGCCGATGCCGGACAGCTCCTGACACCGGAATGGGCCCATTGCGGGGATGCCGAGTGGGCCGGCGGAACGCTGATGAGATGTGGTTATCGCATAAAAATAGACGCAACGCCGGATGAGGTGTGGGCCCCGATTGGCAAAATCGGCGGCCGCAACAGCTATTATTATGCCCAACCGCTATGGCGGCTGCGCGGCTGGATCGATCGAATTAGCGGCGGCCCAGGTCTTGGACGCGGTCGGTCCAATTTATCCGGCCTGTCGGTGGGAGACGCCGTGGATTTCTGGCGGGTTCTGGAAGTCGTGCCGCCTTATCGCCTGATGCTGCTCTCAGAAATGAAGACACCCGGAGACGCATTGCTGGAGTTTGAAATTACATCCCTGGGTCCCAACCGTTCCGAGCTGAAGATGATTTCACGATTCGTGCCCAGAGGGCTGAGCGGGATTATTTACTGGTATGTACTTTATCCCTTTCATCAATGGGTTTTTTCAGGAATGCTTAAATCAATTGCTGAACTCACCGGCAAAAGATTATCCCATTCTCCTGAACGCTTCACTCCGAAACTTCACAGCAGTTGCGCTCTGCCTGCTAAAACCGCTGAAAAGATTTAATCCGACAGAGATTATCCGGACAATAGGATGGATGTGTAATCCGTGGAGAGACGGGACCGGGGTTGCAAAATTTTAATTGTGTAAACGGAACCAATACGTTAAAAAAAGACTTTTGATCCTTTCACTTTTTAAGGGAGTTGAATATGAGAATTGGGATTATAATAATTTGCATTTTGATTGGTTTTTTTACAGCCACAAACACCCGGGCGGCGGAAGTTGCGGTCAGCGAAGCAACAGCTGAATGTATCGATTGCCATGCTTCAATTCACCCGGGTATTGTTAATGATTGGCAAAACAGCCGCCACGCCAAGATCACGCCGCAAAAAGCGATGGCTGTTGAAGGTGTTGCCCGCAAAGTCTCCAGCAAATCGGTTCCCAGAGGTTTGCAGAATGTTGTTGTCGGTTGTGCCGAATGCCACACGTTAAGACCCGAAGCACACGCGGATACCTTCGAGCACAACGGCTATGACGTTCACGTGGTGGTCAGTCCGGATGATTGCCAGACATGTCACGTGACGGAGAGAAAGCAATATGCCGAAAATATTATGGCCCATGCATATGGCAATTTAGCCGATAATAAACTCCATCAAAAGCTGGAGCATAGCATTCTGGCTCTGGCAAAATACCATAACGGAAAATTAAAATCGGCACCGGCCAACGATGCGACCAGGGCCGAAGCCTGCTATTACTGTCACGGCACCAAACTCGAGGTTAGCGGATCCGAAACCCGTGACACCGATGCCGCCGGTGAGTTGGAATTTCCTATCATCAAAGGCTGGCCGAACCAGGGCGTGGGACGCATAAATCCGGACGGCAGTCTGGGTGCCTGTTCCGCCTGCCATACGCGCCATGCCTTTTCGATCGAAATGGCCCGCAAGCCATACACCTGCAAAGAGTGCCATGTGGGACCCGATGTGCCGGCTTTCAAAGTCTATGCCGCCAGCAAACACGGCAACATTTTTACGACCGAGCATTTCGCCTGGAATTTTAGGGCTGTGCCATGGACCATCGGCAGGGATTTTACCGCTCCCACCTG
>JASFPY010000200.1:0-5182 GCA_050115755.1 Desulfobacteraceae bacterium
TTTAGGTAGGATTTCCGCTGACTTTTATGTCCGTGATCGTCTGACAGGAATCTTTAAGTCGTTGAAAGAAAGCGTCAATCGGTTTTTCTGTGATAGCCAAAGGCATGCTTATATGCTAAGCTCAGTACGTTCTATTATCACTGCGAATCGCCGCGGCAAAGCACGGATGTTGGCGCAGGCTTACCCTAAGGCGACAATGGATATACTGACTATTTTTTCGATCTTGATCAGCCTATCGGCTGTTTTCAGTTTCATCAATTATCTTTACTTTCATCTTCCGCGTACCATTGGATTGATGCTGTTCGCGCTGGTGCTTTCGATTGTTTTGATTATCGTCGGACACACCGGCTGGGACGTCCGGGATCAGGCTGCGGAATTAATTCAACGCATCGATTTCAATCGCTTTTTGCTGGAGGGGATGCTGGGATTTCTGTTGTTTGCCGGGGCGCTTCATGTCGAAGCCAATGAACTGATGCGGCACAAGTGGATTATCTTTTTGCTGGCCACCGCAGGTACCATTTGTTCAACGCTTTTAGTCGGTGTTCTCGCCTGGCTGGTTCTTCGTCTGATGGATCCCGCGCTCCCGTTAATCTATTGTTTGTTGTTCGGTGCCCTGATATCTCCCACGGATCCGGTAGCCGTGCTTGGGATTCTCAAGGAGCTGAAAGTTCCCAAAAGCATTGAAACGCAGATGGCCGGGGAAGCGCTTTTTAACGATGGGGTGGGAGTGGCGCTCTTTATTGTTTTGATGCGCATCGCTGCCGGAGGTCCCGGTGCATCCATCGGCCAGTCGGCCCTGCTGTTTGCCAAAGAGGCTTTCGGCGGGATTCTGATAGGGCTGGCCATCGGCTGGATTGCCTATCAGATGCTAAAACGCGTGGACAATTATCAGGTGGAGGTCCTCATCACCCTGGGTCTGGTGATGGGCGGCTATGATCTTGCACATAAATTGCACACCTCAGGTCCGCTGGCCATCGTCGCGGCCGGCCTGCTGATCGGCAACCACGGCCGTGCTTTTGCGATGTCGGAGACCACCCGCAAAAATCTCGATACCTTCTGGGAGCTCATCGATGAGATCCTGAATGCCGTCCTCTTTATTCTAATCGGCATTGAAGTGCTCGTGTTGGAAATCAATTTCCATCATTTTCTGGCCGGTCTGATGATTATTCCGCTGGTTCTGCTGGTTCGACTGGTGAGCGTCGGGGTTCCCTTCGGTCTGATTGGACAGCGAATGCCCTCCCGTAAAAACGCTGTCAAAACACTGACCTGGGGCGGATTGCGCGGTGGGATTGCCGTGGCGCTGGCCCTTTCAATTCCGCAGGGACCGCAACGGAGCGTCATTGTGTTCATCACTTACATGGTAGTGGTGTTTTCAATCATCGTTCAGGGGCTCACCATAAAAAAATTTCTCAGAAAATGGGGTATCTGAATCCCAGACAAAGCAGTCTTAACGCACATCTGCAATTTTATCAGCAGCTGTTAAAAGAAGATAAGATTGTTCAGCATAAAATCCTGCACGGCCAAAAATATCGTGCGGAATGCATTCCACAAACCGGGTATATTGATGACGATGATTAGAATGATAAAGCCGGCACCGGTGCGACCGAGCATCTCATAACCGCTGCGCAGCTCCAGCGGCAGCAGGTACTTGAACAGATGGCTGCCGTCAAGCGGCGGAATGGGAATCAGGTTGAACATTGCCAGCACAATGTTCAAAAGGGCAGTGTTCAACAGCACATAGACAGCCACTGAACCCATAAAGTTACCAAACACCAGATGAACAATGTTGAGCATCAGGATCATTATCGCGGCGATGATGAAATTTGCGGCAACGCCGGCAACCGAAACGCAGATGTCTCCCAAAACCGGTTGCCGGTAATTGCGCGGATTGACGGGTACCGGTTTCGCCCCGCCAATAATGAACGTTCCACTGGAAATAAAGTAAGCGATGATGGGGATTGCGATGGTCCAGATCGGATCGATATGGGGGATGGGGTTTAAGGTGATGCGACCCTGACGCTGGGCCGTGCGGTCTCCGAACCGCAAGGCGACGTAACCGTGCGAAATCTCGTGGAGAACGATACTTTCCACTAAAAACGCGATGATAAGAATTTTTGCCATCATTTCGACCATCTGCCTTCTCCTTGCTGAAAGAAAGACTGAAAGTTTTGGGGAGCAACGGCCGGTTGTTAAATTCCGATGCGAGGTTTAGCTGACCAGCTTATTTTGAACCGCGTAATGGATCAATTCGGCGTTGTTTTTCATGTCCATTTTTTCAAGAATGCGAGCGCGATAGGTGCTGACGGTTTTGACACTCAGCGCAAGTTCATCGGCAATTTCCGTGACGGTTTTGCCCGATGCCAGCATGCACAAAACCTGATATTCCCGGTCCGACAAGGCTTCATGGGGCATTTGTTCAAAGTTGGCATCCAACTGAAAAGCCAGCTTCTCGGCAATCGCAGTGCTGATATATTTACCTCCCCGAAAAACTTTTCGAATGGCGTTGATTAATTCATCCGGCGCACTGGCTTTGGTGACATACCCGGAAGCGCCCGCCTTTAGTACGCGAAGGGCATACTGATCCTCTGGATGTATCGATAAAACAATCACCGGCAATTTCGGTTTTTCGATTTTCAACTGTTTGAGCACGTCCAAACCATCCATATGGGGCATCGAAATGTCCAAAATAACGACATCAAAATCTTCCGCTCTTATTTTGTTTAAAAGCTTATGGCCGTCGCTGGCTTCATCGGCGACCACCAGATCGGAAGCCTCAGAGATAATCTGTTTCATGCCGGCGCGCACGATCGGATGATCATCGGCAATAATGATTCGAATCATGAAAATCCTCCCCTAAGAAATGGGCATCTTTACCGTTAGGCGGGTTCCCTCCATCGGGGTTCCAGCGATATTCACCTCTCCTCCCAGAGAATGAACGCGCTCTCTGATGCCGATAAGACCGAATGATTTTGGATTCGTGATGGCGGCCTTGCTGATACCCTTGCCGTTATCCGCAATTTCCAGCAACAGCATGCCGTCTTTTTCGTTGAGATTGATTTCGACTTTTGTTGCATCGGCATGGCGAATCACGTTCGTGAGTGACTCCTGCAGAATGCGGAAAAGATTCGTTGATTTTTCTTTGCTCAAAGTTATTTCATCAGGCGCCAGGCTGGTCTTGCATTCCATACCCGTCCGTTTTTGAAATTCCTCCGCCTGCCACTCAATGGCTGCTGAAAGACCGAAATCGTCAAGGATCCCGGGACGCAAATCTTCTGAAACATTGTGCACCGTTTCAATAGTTTCGTTGATCAAAGTGTCCATTGATTGCAATTTTTCACGCACAGGGTCCTGATCGCTTGCCAATTTTTTATTCAACCAGGAGAGATCAATTTTTAAGGCTGTCAGTGCTTGACCCAGATCATCGTGAATCCGGCGTGCAATCCGGGTTCTTTCATCTTCTCTTACCTCCTGCAGGTGCGCAGAAAGACTGCGAAACAACTCCTGGGAACGCTTGAGTTCCATTTCCGCCCGTTCCCGCTCCGTCTGTCGCTGTTCAAGTGCAGTTGCCATCTCATCTAAGGTTTTTGCCAGCTGGCCGAGCTCGCCGTTTCCATAGTTTAGACCGGTACGCGCGCTCATCTCACCGGCGGCAAGCTGCTTGCTCGCTTGCGCCATGGCCCTAACCTGACGCATGATAAACAGATCACCGCCAAACCATGCCGCCAGCATGGCCACCAGGGCGACGATTCCCAGCAAGATCAGGTTGCGTCGGAGAACCCGATTGGAATCGGCAAAAGCCAATTGGCGGGGAATTCCAAGAATCATGTAAACCGGTTGATTTCTTAAAGAACTTTGCAACTGGGCAAATGCATAAATAAAATGCGTACCATGATCATCAATCGCTTCAATGACGCCTCTTTTTTTCGAAAGGATTTCTTTAAAATATGAGTTTTCGATCATTGATCGCCCGACCCACTGCTCGGCATCGGGTTGGCGTGCCAGTACAACGGCGTTTTCGTCCATTTGCGTTATGGTGAATCCCTCCGGCAGCTGAGATTCGATTTCGAAAATATAGCGATTGAGCCATTTTAAATCAAGGGCGGCAAAAACCACCGCGGCAGGCTTACTTTCAGCGATACGATAGGGATATGCTAATACGAGTACAGGTTTTTCTGTGATTCGGCCGAAATGATAATCACCGACAGCAAAATCACCGCTTTTCACAGTATGGCGAAACCACGTCTGATCGGCGGCATTTATTGGTTTGTCCATCGCAACAGCGCTGCAAAAAACATCCCCGTTGGGTTTTATGGCACCAAGGTTTGCATAGCGTCTGAACTGCCTGAGAAGATCGGCGCAAAATGTGCTACATTCGGATGGATATTCATCTGTTTTTTGAACGAAACTGGCCAGGGCAATGAGAAATTGACGGGTGCCTTGAAGCACTTGTTCTTCTTCATGAGCACTGAATTCAGCAAGGCGCAAAACGTTTCGCTGAATCTCTGAAACCGCTATTCGTCTTTGCTCGGCAGCAGTATAAGCAATTACCCCCCATGCGGGGATTATGGCAACCAGAACAAGAAGCAGCAAACGAATGCGCAAAGATTTAAGAAAAAAAAGCTTCATGGGTTTAAATCATTGATATGACTCAGTCAATGAAATCGGATATTTTACTGTGTTTGTGCTTGATGTCGGATATATGCCCATCATGGTGATGTATACGTATGATCGAACGGATAATCAAATATGATCCCAGAAATACAAGCGCCGCACATAATGTCAGCAGCGGTATAATCAGGTGAATGACGTGAACGATATCGTAATATTTTGAAGTGGCTATCAGCACACTTATAACGGTAAGAGGCAGTGCAATTACAGCAATGCCAGTGCGCAGGGCAGCCAGAGAGGTTCTTTTTTCAGCCAGAAGCAGTTGCACCTCATTAATGATAATTGTTTCTGCATCAAGTGATTTTTCGTTATCCAATCTGAATTCTCGCATACAATAAGCTTATGCAAAGCTTTTCCTGAAAGATTTAAGTTCCCCTTTTTACCGTAAAAAAAATTTTCCATCAATTGAATAACCCCGGACCGAAATCTAGTCTTCGCTGATTTGATAGAGATCTCAGCATAAATTTAAACATCCGCATTTGCAATTGTTTCTTTTATCAATCAGGAAAAATTA
>JASFPY010000201.1:0-5156 GCA_050115755.1 Desulfobacteraceae bacterium
AGAAGCCTGTCTGGCAAACTCCCGCATTTCCGGACGATCGTATTCCCTGTCGGCTTCGGCGAGAACATCATCATAGGCCAGTGTCGGGCAGCCCTTTGAACCAAGGCCGTCTTCATCAACACAAACTCTCTTCGCTTCTTCATAAGAACACGATGCACAGGCGGGTGGCGGTGTTTTTTTCTTTTTTGCCATGGGGTATCCTTTCAGGTCCGGGACATTATCATTGGTGAGACAGATTAGAAGTTATGCGCTTAAGTGTCAAGGTCGAAAAAGCGCTTATTCTTTTCCATTTTTTTACCATGCAAAACCTGATAAAACCGGCCGTAAAAGTGAACTTTACACTTAATCAGCGGATAAGCCAAAGTTGCAAAACCGCAATATGGTTGACCTCTCGAACCGTTAACCCTATTCTATAGGCAGAAAAGCCACCAAAACGTTATGATGTCCATTTCTAAAATAGATTTCTTTCAGCCCGGGATATGGGAAGAAGGGGCGCTTTTGCAGGAAATCAAACGCAACCGGGCCGCAGCGGATGACCTTTTTGCCTCCGGGCAATGGAAACCGGCCCTGCCTTCTGATACTTTTGAAAAGTACAAAGATATACTTCGGGAAAGCAAGGGTCTGGCCGTTGAAAGCTTTGATCCGACCGGCTATCTGGCGGAAATCGGTCTTCCGCAGTCTTTGACTGCCGGCCGGACGAACAGCGATGTGTTGCGCACATTTCATTTGGTAAAGGCATACCGACCGGACGCGCGCTACTTTCCCTTTTCAAAAAAAACTGGCGCCCTGGTTCAAAAAATCATTTTGTCAATCAGTCGCATCTCCATCTCTGCGATAACGGCCGTCGATTGCCTCATCGATCCGCTGGCAGTCAGGATGACCGAAAAAAAATACCGCACGCATCAATACCACTCTGCCCCTTACGGAAAGTTCGAAGAAATTGTCAAAGGAGAGCAATCCGGCCTATCCAAAGAGGAGCGTTATCTGGGCGTCTTGCGCAAGAAAGTGCCGCAGTTTGCCTGGGACAGAGGCCCTCACGCGGGCAGCATCGATCCGGAGCGCCGTGCCAATGAAGATTTCGGCACCTACGATATTGCTGTGAGATTCGGCTTTGGCGAATCGCAAGCCCTCAGAATAGCAACTAAATGCTATGATGTCGATATCAGCCAAACCCATTATCACGATCCGCGGGATCGCACCAAACTCCGTATAACCGGCACGGTAGGCGAGATCGGCGACATCCAGCGCCATTATAACCGCAGTCCGGCCGGCGCGGAAGACACACGCATCACAGCTGCCAAAATCCACCTCGACCGCGCCCTCAGACTTGCCGATGATGGCTTTTACGACGCAGCCGAGCAGGAATTCGGCATCGGCCTCCACAGTCTACAAGATATTTTTTCGCATGCCCAGTTAACGCCTTTCATCCACACCTGTCTGGGGGAATTTCCCGACCTGGTGAAGTATCATCCCTTGTCCATGTTTGAAACCGCAGTGGCTACCGAAGGCTATTTTAAAAAATTTATTGCGGGCTTAAATTTAAAACCGCTTGATCCGGCTTATGGGTCACAAATCGCTATCCCCTCCTCAGATCATTTAATCGGGGGAACCGCCACTTTAACGGATCAGGCGCTGGTGTCGCAAAAAATAGACGCATTCCCGAAAAAGCTGACCGCATTTTTAAAGAACAACGGTATCCGTATTTTTGTGGGTGCCGAGGAAACATTGCCGACCGAACTCGGGTTCGGAGCGGATCTCGACGGAGACGGCAAAATCACGCCGGGCAAATGGGTCGACGTCAACGGAGACGGCGAAAAACAGTGGTTCGAGGTGGAAGATCAGTTTGATATCGGCAAAAAGTGGGGCCGGCAAACGGCAGCATACAACCATCAAAGCCGGACCATTTTCATCTCAACCCGCATTCTAAAAAAAACCGGGTTGGAGGCGGTTCTCAAACACGAAATCAATCACGCCATTGATTTGATCTTTAAGGAAGACCCCCGCTTAAACGGCAAATGGAATGCTTACATCAATAAATTATACGAATCTGCTCGTCGCCAGGGGACAATCGCCTTTGACGAACTCGATCCCCACGAATACTTTGCCAGAATCGATCCGCCTTAGATCATAATTTCTAATTTAAATTCCGCATTGGTTTCGCTTCCTGTTTCCCGCTTCTGCGTTCTCTTGCCCCGACCCTATTGTTCGGTAAAGTTTTTCAATTGACTGCCCAACAGCATTGGACTAAATTGTAAAAAAATGGAACCCCTCAGAATAAATGAAATTATTTGCAATCCTGAGTTAGCCAAATACATCATCACTTTTACTTCGGGACAGATTATCTTTTTGGAAGGTGATGATTCTCAGGACCTCTATATCCTCGTGTCCGGCCAGGTTGAAATTTTCAAAGGAGACATGAAAATCAGGGACATCACACAGGAAGGATCTATCTTTGGGGAAATATCGTTCTTTTTAGGGGACAGGCGGACAGCCTCAGTTAAAGCAAAGACTAAGGTAGAGGTTATCTGCATCCCCAAGGAAGAGATCGTGCTCTTTTTGAAGCAATGTCCAAAAGCGCAACCGGAGATCATCCGGCATTTATCACTTCGATTGAATGAAGCTACCCAAATGCTATATGGCTTAAGGGAAGTTAGCAATCAATTGCCGGACGCCGTTATTATGACGGATGAGACGGGTCGCATCCTTGTCTGGAACGCTGCTGCTGAAAAACTTTATGGACGGGGCTGGTCCCAGATGCGCAACGCCAATGTGGATGAAATCTATGCAAAACCAGACGAATACAAAAATTTTTTAAACGAGGTTCAAGCCCGCTATTCAGTTCGGGAAAAAATTTTTGATATCAAACACCCCCAGAAAGGCATACGCTGTGTCTCGACAAGCTTCACGGTGCTCTACGATGGCCACCATAACTTCCAGGGTGTCCTCTCATTGGGACGCGATGTCACTGCTACCCAAAAAATGGAGCAAAAATATAAGCGCGCCTATTTTTGGCTTATCTCGGCTTTTATCTTGATCGGCCTTCTGACAACAACGATTTTTCTGGGCTATCCTTACTATTCAAAAGGCCATCAGGCCGTGAATCTACGACAAAAGGAACTCAGCAATCTTCTGGCCAAAGACTATATTTTGCTCAATTCATGGCTGGCCGATCCGCTAAGCAGCCAAAACACCAAAGCGATAAGTCGCTTAATGCAACAGTTTTTTCATATTCAGCATAGTGCTGCAATCCCTTATACTGGCCTGGTTTTGCTGAACAAAGACAGAAAGGTGGTGAACGCGTACTCAACAGAGGCAGATATTTCTGCGCGCGATATGATCGGCAGCAGTTATGCCGCCATAAAATTTCAGGGAAATGAAGACTCACTTCACAAAGTACTTACTGTTTACCGTACTGAAAAAGAACATCCCATGGGCAAAAAAAGCACCGAGATCGCATTTGAGCTTTACAAAGACAAGGCATTTATAGGCTGGCTGATCTTCCAAATGGATATGGATTCGCTGACAAATACCTATGCTATAGGCATTAAAGATTTAGAAAAACTCCAATTTGATAAACCGTGAGCTATGAGTACCTCAGAAGACCTGCAATCCTGCCGCTATGAAGTCTCATACGCCGATGACGGTGCTGTGACGCTTCACATTCAAGGACGCATGGATGCCGCCACGGCTGCCGAAACTATCGCGGGCATAAAAGCCACTTTGACGCCCCCGCTTCCGCCCTTGCTGACCGTCGATCTCGAAAAGGTAACCTATCTGGACGATTTCGGAGCCCTGGTCCTTGTTGAACTCAAAAAATTGATGACCAGCCAGAAAAGCCAGCTGCACCTGAAAAACGCCGATCAAAAAGTCAAAGATATGCTCTCGATCCTCAAATATGAGGCGTTAGATGAACCTGCCGCACTGGCCCGCAAACCGAATCCCAACATCTTCATTCGCCTGGGCGAAGGTGTCTTCTGTCAGGTGGCGGATCTTAATTTTATTTTCTCTTTTATCGGGTCGGTGTGCTTAGCTTTGATCTATGTTTGCTTACGACCACGATCGTTGCGAACCGATGACACCTTCGCTGCCATGAAAAAAGTCGGCGTGGACGCACTCCCCGTTGTGGGTCTGATCAGCTTTTTGCTGGGGTTGATCATGGCCTTTATGTCTTCGGTTCAGTTACAACAGTTTGGCGCGAACATCTATGTGGCATCCCTTGTCAGCCTGGCTATGGTCCGCGAACTGGGCCCGATTATGACGGCCATCATTGTGGCCGGCAGGTCGGGCTCAGCGTTTGCGGCCGAAATTGGAACCATGAAAATTTCCGATGAAGTCGATGCCCTGTTCACCATGGGCTTTGACCCGACGCGTTTTCTCGTCGTGCCCAAAATAGTCGCCGCTGTTATTACCGTTCCCATACTAACACTGTTTTCCGATCTTTTTGCCATCATGGGCGGTCTGGTGGTGGGGGTGTTTATGCTCGATCTGACGGTCAATGCCTATACAGCTCAAACGTTGAAAACCTTGACCCTTTTTGATGTCTTTTGGGGCTTTTTGAAAGCGGCAGTGTTCGCGCTGCTGATTACCGGGACCGGCTGTCTCAAAGGCTTTCAGGTCAGGGGCGGTGCTGCCGAGGTGGGGCAGGCGACCACATCAGCTGTTGTCAGCAGCATCTTTTTAATCATACTGGCTGATGCCGTTTTTGCCGTCATGCTGCGTTACTGGAAATAAGACTGGACTGATGAATAAAAAAACCATTATTCAAGTCAACGATTTGGTCGCCAGATACGGTGACGACATTATTCTCGATCGAATTTCTTTTGACGTTTACGAAAGTGAAATCTTTGCTGTTTTGGGAGGCAGCGGCAGCGGCAAAAGCACTTTGCTAAGGCACCTTTTGGGACTTCAGCGCCCCGCCTCCGGCAAAGTTATTATCGATGGGGATGACATTTCCGAGTGTGATGAGGACGCTTTGCAGCAGATACTGAGAAAAGTCGGTGTCCTCTATCAGAGTGCCGCCCTGTTCGGATCGATGACAGTGGCCGAAAATGTGGCCCTGCCGATTTTAGAATACACGGATTTACCCAAAGAATCCGTGGATCATCTGGTAAAGATGAAGCTCAATCTGGTCAATTTGGATGGCTATCAAAATCATT
>JASFPY010000202.1:0-5149 GCA_050115755.1 Desulfobacteraceae bacterium
CAGGGGATATATTTCCGGGCGCTTTGCCGAAAATGGGAAGCGTAATACAGATCTTCGGGCAAACCGACGCCGTGGAGAAGCGTAAATCCGGATATGCCCGATCGGGCCATTGAGTAAAACGGAGCGATGCCGGTGCCGGTGGCCACAAAAAAGGCCGGACGGGGCGAGGGTTTATATGTAAAATAGCCGTGAGGGCCCTTAACAGAAAGAGATGAGCCGATATCGGCACTGCTGAGAAGCGCAGACAATTTGCCGCCGGTCACCTTGCGGATACAAAGGGTAAGTTCAGATTCTTTTGGCGCCGAGACAATAGAGTAATCTCTTTCCTGTCCTTCTAAAATCAGGCTGATACGCTGACCCGGTTTAAAAACAAACGCCGGGGGCAGTCCCAGGATGATCTCAAAGGTTTTTTTTGAAAGCCATTTTCGTTTCAGCAGTTTGACGTTATACGTCTGAACACGGGTTTTCAAATTAAAAAATTATCTCACCTTTTCCACAGTTCGTCTGAAAAACCGTTGATATGATTACAGTGACGTGCGAGCACAAAAAGATAATCCGATAACCGATTCAAATATACCAGCGATTTCCGATACTGAACGGCCGCTTTTCCATCCTGCACCTTATTTAACAAGGGTACCACCTTACGCTCAGATCTGCGACAAACGGTTCGAGCCACATGGGCCCATGAAGCCGTTATGTGTCCTGTCGGCAAAATAAAACTGTTGAGCACCGGCAATCCTTTTTGGAGTCGATCAATGGCATCTTCCAGAAAGGCAATCGGTTCATCGGTTATTTCTTCGAGTGATTCTAATAGTGCAGAATCCGGGCGGGTTGCAAGCCAGGCACTTATTTGCATAAGTGTGGATTGAATCTGCTGCAATTCTTCTATACGTGCTTCTTTATCCGATAAATTGGCAGCCAGTGCACCCAGAATCGAATTAAGCTCATCAATGTCTCCGTAAGCATCGACTCTGTTATTATCTTTTGGCACACGCTCTCCGCTAAATAAGCTGGTTATGCCCCTATCTCCTGTCCCGCTATAGATTTTCATCGCTTCTTCACATTATCGATTTTAAGGCTGCGAATGTATGTTGCGGATCCGGTCTGACGGTATAATCCGCATCAACTTCTGCGTATCGTATTACGGCTTGACGGTCAATAAGGTTCTGAGTTCATGGGCTGCGCGCTGCAGATTGCGAACGGGGGAAGTGGTGGCCAGAAATAAGAAACCGGCGGATAGAGATTTTCTAGTGGTTTTCAAATGGCTTCTGGTCAATTGGAACATTCTTTTGACAATTATTATAGGACAGAGAACAGAGATTGAAAAAATTCAGCCGAATTGCCAGGTCCTCTAACATTCTTAACGCTGAACGGTAAACCCCGAACCGTTGAACCTAGGAATCCAGAATCATTTTCATGGTGGGACCGTCGATGTTGCCGCCGCTGATAATGACCCCGACGCGGCCCTGTGATCTGACGCTGCCGCTTAATAGGGCTGCGACACCCAGGGCGCCCGAAGGTTCAACCACCAGCTTCATGCGGTAGAACAAAAATTTGACAGCTGCGATAATTGCTTCTTCGGAAACCGTTTTCATGTCGTCGACGTATTTTAATACCAACGGGAAAGTGACCTGTTCCCCCAAAGAAGGGGTGCGGGTTCCATCGGCGATCGTTGACGGATTTTTTACGGTATGAAGCCTTCCGGTTTGAAATGAACGGGTCGCGTCATCGGCCAACTCCGGTTCAACGCCGACTACCCGGCATCCAGGTGCCATGCTTTTGGCCGCAATCGCCGATCCACTCAGCAGACCGCCGCCGCCGCAGGGCACCAGCAGCATATCCAGTGAGTTGACTTCTTCAAACAGTTCTAAGGCCGCCGTTCCCTGGCCGGCCACGATATCGATATGATCATAGGGCGGAATGAGTTTATATCCGTGCCGCTTTGCGAGTTCCTGCGAAAGTTCTTCCCGGCTGGTTTGAGCGGGATCGTACTGAACGATGGTGGCGCCGTAATCTTCGGTTGCAGCCCGTTTGGTGGTCGGCGCATCCTTTGGCATGACAATTGTTGTCTGTATGCCCAGAATCCGGCCGACCAGGGCAACAGCCTGGGCATGATTTCCCGAAGAATGGGTGATGACACCCCGCCTGACGTCTTCTTCGCTAAGCCGGGCCATTGCATTATAAGCACCCCTGAATTTAAATGCCCCGACCCGCTGATAATTCTCACATTTAAGATAGACCGCAGCGCCTGTGCGCCGGTCAAGGGTGCACGAGGTCATTACCGGGGTGATATGGGCCTGGCCGGCCAGCTGCTTTTTTGCCGCCAAAATGCGGTCAAACATATCATCTTTATTTTTGGGCATTTTACCACTCGGCAGGGGGCAATACTTTCCACGGATAATTATCTTTAATGACCCGGGCCCAATAGAGGTTTCCCGAATTCCGCCATGGATCCAGCACAATCCCCTTAATAAAAGGCTGTCCTGCGGCTGTTATCACAACGCAATTGTGTTCGCGCAGCTCACTGCCGCGGTATGCCACCCCCCAGTGAAGCTCAAGGCTTTTTGGGTCAAGCGCTTGAAGTCGCTTCATGAGGTCTTGCGTCCAATGATGGCACAAGCCGCGGTCCTTAACGCCCAATACCACCAGCAGGTTGTGGGCCACCGCCGGGCGAACGAGTTGATATTCTTCAGCCAGAACTGCCGATTCCCGCACGGCGCTTTCAGCCAAAAGACGCGCTTCTGTTTTATCGACTGTCGCGTTTAAGCCAATCAGTTCGCGCTCAAGTCGCCTGATCTTTTCCCGATAGGCCTGAAGATCTGGTGGATTGCCTGATGCTAGCGGGTTGGAGGTGCCATTGCCGGGATAATAAACGGTTGCTTTGGCGCAGCCGAGCAAACCGATGAGCAGGCAAAGTGCTGTGAGATATTTCAATCTGGGTTTCATCTGTCATATATGGAAACTGGTGTAAAGGAGTAATGGGGTGTTAATTTTTTTTTCATTACTCCAATACTCCTGTACTCCACCACTCCAAAAAAACTGGAATTTTTTACATCGTTATTTTAATAAAATAAATAGGTTGTTTGACCTTGGTCTATCATTTTGAACGAATGCGAATTCCTAACGCTGCCAGCTGTTTGACCATCAGCGGTTCCCAACCCCGGTTGGCCTGTGGGTTTGCCGGACTTGGATGGGTGATCCCGCCTATTTTTATTTTGCGGCTATCGATTGCGCTTCGAGCGCGTTTTTCAGCGAATTTGCCTACGCCCACGACATAACGCGGTTTAAAGTATTCAATTGTACGACAAAGGGCATGATCGCATATTTCCTGCAGGGGTTTTCGCTCGGCGGCGCGGATCTGGTCCGGGGTACGGTTGCGCCCGCTCTTTTCAATAAAAAGCAGGGGACAATAATTTGCTACAAAAAAGCGCTTAAAAAAAACCTTCGGCGTTTGAAATGTTTTTTGTGCCCAGCCCCACAGCCGTCTGCCGCTGACCTCTCGTTTGGTGCATGAAAAACCAATTACCGGTCGTTTGGGGTGCATTTTGTCAGGGGTGCCGACAGGGGCGTCAATCTGCATCCAGTCTCTGACCGCATGGATTTCACCAAAAGGAATACCGGTTTGAGCCATTCCCCATGGCCCGGGATTCATTCCTAAGAACACCACCTCTTTGGGTGTGGATGCAAATTTTGCGTGATATTGCCTCAACGGTTCCCTTGCGTATTCAAGCGGGTTATAAACATGGGTGACCGGCCGCCCGAATCGCAAGGGCTGCAGCGCATCAATCATATCGGCAACAATCGCGTCAAGGCAATCCAGATCAGGGTTCATTTTTTTCGTTTTTCGCGGCAGCCTTTATTGGTCAAACAATAGGATGCCTCGTTATCCGGTCCGCAAAAAAAAGATCCGTCCATTCGTTCCAGAAAACCATCCGTAACCAGATTATCCAGATCTTTTCTTTTTCCCAAATGATTGCCCGGATAATAAACTCCTTTTTTCATTTTAACCAGAATTTCCCGCTTCATGAGCTTCCTCTCGGGCTGAACGCAACGATCAATTTTTGTTTTACCGATTACAGCGAAGATGTTTTTTCATGCACACCGCAGTTTCCGGGTTAAGGTCTTTAAGATTTGAAACGCGCATCTTAAATCCTAAGTTGAGCGATTGTCGAGGTTGCTGCAGCTACAAGGAAGAAGCCGTTCCGCTATAGTGGACTATGCGGGACGGCATCTGACGCCTTAGATGTAGTAAGATCGGCAATCCCCCCTTGGGGGTTTTAAATTTTAAAAAATATAAATCGATAGAATTCATTGATAGTGAGCATAAATTATTTCTTTTTAAAATTTGAAACGCTCATCTTAGGTGATATATGTACATGGGATCATTATGCAAACTGCTTTCAAGTCGCAGAACCCTGCTGGGAGCAAATCCGGGCAACGAAAAATGGCTTGATACAACAACAGCGCCCGGCTTAAGGCCGACAGCGAGTTTGGCGGCTAATTTTTTCATCACATCCGGATAAAGATAACAAAAAACCACGTCTGCTGCCGATAAGTCTGCTCCCCAGAAATTTTCACGTCGAATGATAATTTTGTTTGACCCGAGAGAAAATAATCGGGCTTTTAGGTAGGCCAGCGGATTGATTTCATAACCGATGGTGTGAACCCCATACCGTTTTTGTGCTTCGCGAAGCACACGGCCATCACCGCAGCCCAAATCAACCAGCGTCTGGCTGGCTTTCATGGGAACCGCATTGATAAAGGCGGCGACTTTTGTTCGAGAAGTTGAAACATAAAGCGCGCCCTGGGTAAACGGCAAAACCAGGACAATGCCCAGCACATATGCGATTTTCAGGGCAAACAGGCCTCCGGCCAAAATGATGAATATCCAAATCCAAGCGGCCATGTACCCCTCTTTCGGTCTTACTAGAAGTGATTTAAAAACCTCAGATCAGGTTCAAGGGCAAGGCGTCAGGCCGATCGAGAAAGCGCAGCATACATGGGTATGTGAGCATTTATCGGAGGCCTGCAACGCAGCCATTGGGCCTTAGATGGGGTTTTGAAACCACTTCTAAAATATTGTGCAACAGCCGTATCTCAATCATATCCCTCTGGCACTGTCAACCCGATATAGAGTCGATTGCCAGAA